>JAHFBE010000044.1 GCA_023250205.1 Candidatus Melainabacteria bacterium
TTTTAGACCTAACCTTACTCATAGCTTGAACTGGCAAAGAATAAATACTGATACGGATTTTTCACCAACAATACAATCATCGAATCCATTAACTGATGTAACTGTTATGAAGTGGTTTTCTCATGAAAGAATTTTTCAAGTATTTTCAACTGTTGAGCACTCTATAAGACTAAGAACTTATTATTTCCCAGGATGGAATGCATATATAGATCAAAATCCGGTAAACATTTCTATGGATCCAAATGATGGTGCTATCGTAATTAATATTCCTCCTGGAAAACATGAAATCAAATTCAGATTTGAATCTACACCATTAAGAAAAACTTCTACAAACATTAGTATTGTGTCGTTTTTAATTTTTATATATTTTATGTTTAATAATCTTATCAAAAAGAAAAAGATTCAAAAAATAGAACTTTCTGATGATGTCCCAAGCGCAGAAAAGGAGATGGCAATAACTTGAAACCAGCAATTCTTTTATCAATAGTCTTACTGATATTTCCTGCAATAGCTGATTATTTCAGGAAAGATAAAATGGTGTTATTTGGTTCTTTGTCATATTACGGATGTGATTATGATGGTGATGGATTAAGTGATTTAAGTGTGTGGGAACCAAAGAGCAATACTTTATATTTTCAACTTTCCTCTCAGAATAAATTTTATGAGAAAAGATTCTTTCAACAAGAAACATCGTTTCAGCCGGTATTTGCAGATTATGATGGAGATAAAAAAACAGACTTTGCATTTTATCATCAAGGGACAGGTCAATGGATTCTTTATTTAACAACAAATCCTAGTCTACCTATAAAAACTTTTCTTGGAAATTCTTCTGATGTTCCAATCCCAGCAACTATTGATGGTGATAAGAAATATGAAATTGCTATATGGAGACCAAAAAATGGTGCATGGGTTTTAACTGATAAAGATAAGGATGGAAAAGTAAGTCGAAAAATTATCAATTTTGGGTATCATCAAGAAACGCCATTTGCAGGTGATTATGATGGTGATGGAAATTCAGATTTAGCAATTTGGGGTCCTGAACATATTGGTCATTGGTATATTATTAAATCATCTTTAGGCTTTGACTCTAATAGTCCAGAAAATATTCCTAATGGTCAAGAATGGGACACAATAGTGCCTAACGATTATGATGGTGATGGTAGGTGTGATCTGGTATTGTGGAGAAAGTCAAATCAGACTTGGTACTTCAAATATGCAAAGGATGGAAGTCAGAGCGAATTGAAGTTTGGTGCTGCTGATGATATTCCGGCTTCGGGAGATATTGATGGTGATGGATTCCCTGAGCTAGTTATGTGGAGCCCTGCAGAAAAAAAATGGAATATTTTAAATCTTAAAAACCAAAAAGTTTCTTCATATAAATGGGATGTTCCAAATGGATGTTTACCAGCAATATCTGTTTTACAAAAGTTTGAATAATGATTATGAGCTATAGAAAACAACTATTTGTAAAAAGGATTTGTTCTGCCTTAGGCAGACAAATCCGATCATGTGAAAGGAACTTGCAGAAGGAAACTCCAGCTTGTCTGGAGCTATATAGAAGATGAAAATGGTGTTAGCAATAATTAGACCAAGCAGACTTACTGCCGTTAAAGATTCTCTGAATGAAGGAGGGTTTAGCGGTATTACTGTTAATGCAGTTAAAGGACGTGGAACTCAAAAAGGAATTGTTGAGAGATATAGGGGAAGCGAATATAAAATAGACCTTTTGGATAAAGTAGAAATTAAGGTTGTTGTTGAAGATGAAGAGTTGGATAAAGTTATACAAGTAATTACTGATGCTGCTAGAACAAATGAATTAGGTGATGGAAAAATATTTGTGTTGAATGTAGAGCAAGCTATTCGTATAAGGACAAATGAAACAGGTGTGTCAGCGTTGGAGAAGAAATAATTTAAAGGCAATTTAAACTTTTTACAGTGATAGTGTATTTTTCTTAGGATGTCATTCCCGCAAAAGCGGGAATCCAGTAAACTAGTGTCAGCATAGTTATTCTGGATTCCCTGGTCAAGCCAGGGAATGACATTGTGAAATAAATGAACCAAATACAAGATTTAAAAATTTCACTTGATACAATCTGGATTTTAATTATGGCGTTGCTTGTATTCTTTATGAATAGTGGTTTTGCAATGCTTGAGAGTGGTTTTTGTAGAGCGAAAAATGCAGTAAGTATGCTTTCTAAAAATCTTATTGTTTTTTTTATTTCTACACTTTCTTTCTGGTTCCTGGGTTTTGCAGTTATGTTTTCAGGAGAAAATGTTTTCCCGGAGTTAAAAAGCTTATTTTTAGCAGGAGATAAATCGCTTTATCAACCTCTTGAAAATTATGAAATTCCACTTCAGGCGCTTTTTTTCTTTCAATTAGTGTTTGCAGGTACTGCTGCAAGGATTGTTTCTGGAGCTGTAGCGGAAAGAGTAAAATTTACTTCCTTCTTAATTTTTACATTCTTTATGTCTTGTTTGATTTACCCTGTAGTAGGACATTCAATTCTTGGACATGGGTTTTTATATCAAATAGGGGTGAGAGATTTTGCAGGATCACTTATGATTCATACGGTAGGTGGTGTGGCTTCGCTTGCTGGGGTTATGGTCCTGGGTCCAAGAGTTGGAAAGTATAATAAGGATTTTTCTCCAAATGCAATTTTAGGACATTCAATTCCAATGATTACTTTAGGTGGTTTTATATTGTGGCTTGGATGGTTTGGTTTTAATATGGGTTGTACTTTTGGATTTTCACCAGAGATTTGTTCACATGTATTACTTTGTACAAATGCTTGTGGAATAATGGGTGGGCTTGGGGCTTTATTTGTTTCCTATCTTTTGTTGAAAAAGCCTGACTTATCTATGGTAATAAACGGTTTGCTTGGTGGACTTGTGTCTAGTACTGCTTCCTGTGCATATGTGAGTTTAGAATCAGCACATGTAATAGGTTTTATAGCAGGGTGTCTAGTAGTTATTTCTATTTTAGTCTTGGATAAAACTTTTCATATAGATGATCCTGTCGGAGCTATTTCTGTTCATGCTCTGGGGGGAATATGGGGAGCAATTGCTCTTGGATTATTTAGCTCACCAGTTCAGTTTGATTATCCAAATATTGTATATCCAAAGCCAGGATTGTTTTTCGGGGGTTCTTTTGAACAGCTTATCTCTCAGTTGATAGGAATAGGTTGTATTGTTGCCTGGACATTTGTAATTTCATTTATAATCTGGTTTGTCTTAAGAAAGACAATTGGTATAAGGGTTTCACAGCGGGCAGAAGTAGATGGACTTGATATAGCAGAGCATGGAATGGAGGCGTATCCTGGATTTGGAGGATCGGGAGAATCAATAATTTAGTCTTATGCAAAATCAAAAATTAACAATAGTCCTTGATGATGAGAAAATAAAACATACTTTAAAAATTAAAGATGTTATTAAAGTTGTTGAAGAAGGCTTTAGGAAAAAAGGACTTGGGTTAATTGATCTTCCTCCTAAGATGGGTCCAAAATTAAATATTGAGGGTGCTTTTGCAGAGTCTATGCCTGTTTCTGTGTTTGATGAAAAGAAAAAAATAAAACTGTTTGGAATTAAATGGCAAAGTGCTTATAAAAGTAATTTAAAAAAACGATTGCCATATTTAAATAATCTTGTGATTTTAAATGAACCTGAATGTGGCATGCCTGTAGCTATTTTGAAAGGAAACTGGATTACAGCTATTCGTACAGCAGGGGTAAGTGCTGTATGTGCCAAATATTTGGCTCCGTGTAAGGGCTTGCTAAAGCAAGCCCTTACAATTGGAATCTTTGGACTTGGGTTGCAGGCTTATGTCCATATTTTGGCGTTTAAATCGATTTTTAAAAACCCAACATTTATTTTATATAATCATGATGAAAAAGAGCTGGCAGACTTTTTAAAAAGATTTCCAAAAGAAAAGTTTATTGTGTTAAAAGATTTCCATGAAGTCGTTAAAAAATCGGATGTTATTCTTTCAGCGACAACGTTCCCACCTAAAATCACACCTTATATTTTTAAGTCAGATTTAAAAAAGGATGTTTTAATCCTGCCACTTGAATATGGAACACGCATAGATCCAGCTTTATATAAGTCTCTTGATGAAATATATACTGATGATATTGCTCAGTATGAATTAAAAGGTAAGTTAAAACATTATTTTCCCGCATCACGGCCAAAAATAAAGAAAGAAGTTGGAGAGCTTGTAGCTAAGAAATATAAAAGAAAAAACCTGCCAAAAAGGATACTTGTATTTAATTTAGGTATTGCACTGTTTGATATTTTGACTGCAGAGCTGTTTATGAAAAAGTTTTTAGGTTAAGATGTTGATTTTATTGTCACGTAGGGGCTTGTTATAGCAAACCCCTACGTGGTGGAATTTATCTTGATTTCCCTTGATGTTTCATCTCAAGGTTAACCTCCTTAACCTTATCGATTTTAATATGAAGTACAAATATAAAACCATTGTGAAGATAGTTGAAATTCCCTATAGTGGCGATGCTAAAATCGAATTGTATTCAAAATGTATAAAGTTCGTAAAGTCAACATTCAATTAATTATTAAAGAACTTTGTTGAAAAATTAAAACGACAAATCAATGGCGATACGGTCGATAAAAAATTATCAAGATAACCCTCACATTTTTAGCCAAAATGTTGAGGGTCTTTTTTTGCATTGTAAATAAGAACTGGGTTATTCAAAGGAGAATAATACTTGGATCCCCTTAGAAATGTTAGTTCACCATATTTACCTTCAATTCGAGGTAAGCACCTTGTTGATGAAACTGTAAAAATTGGTTATGACGACCCCACTCTTGTAACAACAAATAGAGAAACTGTAGCACCTAAGGAAAGGACTTTTTGGACTGGACTTGGTGAAGTCGTATTTGGTAGAGAAATAGATGCTTCTTTTTATGAAGAAAATGTAGGAAGAGTTAAAAAGCTTGATGATATTGGAGAGGTCTCTGAAAGAGAGAAAGCATTAAAAGAAAATGCATCCTGGATGCTTTTAAAGTCAAAAGAAGTAATTGATGTAGTCGCTAAAAATAAAAGTTCTGGAAGAAATTTATTTAAAGGTTTGAGTTATGACATGGGTATTCCTATGTCACCTGAACAGCTTGTTCATACTGATGGATATTCTGCAGAAGAACAATATCACTATAATTTGCTTGCATATTTTCTTTCAAAAGCAGTACTTGAAAATGCACATATTTTAGCCAGCTATGACATGGATGGAACACTTACGGATAAAAGCTTAAGCCCATTTGCTACAAGAAGAATGCAGCCTATAAGCCAGATTCATCAAAATAGAGTTTCAATGAATGCTGGAATAGAACATCTGAATATGCATGTGATGATTAATACTGCACGCTCACTTGTTCAAACCATAATACTGGCAAATCTTGAAGGACCTGAGAGTAAGTTTACATATGCCCCTCATACTGAGGCAACAGAAGAGCTTGTAGGATTTTTACTTTCTGATCAATGCAATATGCTTGAATCTATTGATATTGCTGCAGCAAATGGTGGAGTAAAAAGTATAAAAGATGGAGAGACATATATTTCTGATGCTACATTGAAGTCAAATTGGATGATTAGAAAACTCGGACCTGCATTTGTAGATAAAGTATTTAAGAAACCTGCTGAAACTCATGAAAATTCTGACGATGAGTTTAAAGGGCTAAACCGTTTCATGTTTGACAATAAACATGTTATTGGAAAAGTATCTTTTCAACATTTTAAAAAGATAATGCAATACTGGCAGGAAGAAGTTGTTGGTGGAAAAGGGGAGCTTTCTCAAAAACTGGATAACTTTAGAGAAAGAGTATTAAACGGAATAACTGAAGAAGATAAAAAATATGCAGTTAATGAAGGTGTTCATAGGATTCCTCAATTAGAAGTAGAAATAAAAGAGTTAACTCTTGATTTGCAAGATTGTCAGGATGAACTGGAAAAGCTAATAATAGATAAAACAGATGTAGATCAACTGACTCAACCAGAAAGACAGGCAGAATTATTACTTCGTGAAAGGATAGAAAAAATCGAAAAAGAACTTCACGAGAAAAAATTAGAGTGTAATAGGTTTATTAGATTGATTGGTTCTTCTCTTGATAATGAAACTACAATAGAAAAAGAAAGATGGGATTTGGTAGGTACAAAAGTTGCAAATCACCATAAGCTTCTTGAAGATGACCCTGAAGCTTATGTAAGGCATATAACTCATGGAGATCCTTTTGGATTTTGCACTCACTTTTTTAATAGCAGAGGAACTCCTTATGAAAAAGCGATTAAAGAAGTAGTAGAAAACCTAAAATTTTATCAATATGATAGTGGTACTAGAAGCTACATTAGGCAGTTGAATAATGAATTCTATGAAAAATCAAAGATAGGCAATGATGAAATAGATAACTTTGTAAAAACTGGAAAATCAAAATTTGAGAATGAAGGTGCTGTTGAGTATATTAACTGGCGTTTTACTCAGCATGTTATGTATAACTATACAAAGGATGAGCTAAAAAATTGTAATTTGTTTAACTTGGGAGATGAATTAACTCTTAAAGATGAAGTTAAAGCTGAGTGGAATCAGGTATGGGCAAAAAGTGGAAAAGCACCTAATCAGGAAGCTCTGGAATATAAAAACTGGCTTCAATTAAAGCTCAGAAGTCAGCTTGGGAATTTACCTCCTGATACTGGTGAATATTTAGCTAGATATCTTGATGATATTTTGCCCCAGAACTACCTTGATCAAAAAGATTTAAATGTGTCTGAAGAATACTTTATGCCTGATGAGCTTTATGCAAGAAAAGGCAAAAATCAATATACAGGAAAAGATACATTACTTGCTATATTCAGACTTGATGAAAAGAGTGATTCTTTAAGACCAGAAGGACAGTTTTATTTTGAATTCTTACCTCTTAGAGGAAAAGATAATGTAATCCCATCATTTAGAGAATTCTTCTTAAAAAGATTAACCGGGATTAGCTCTGGGGATACTGCCAGTGATCTCCCCCCTCATGCAGCAATGATTATGAGAAAGGGAATTGCAAGAATTATTTACAGCATCATTAATGAAAGTGATATATGTGAGGAGATAATTAAACAACAAGAAAAGCTTGTAACAGCTATCTCTATTGCTAATAATGATGATGAAGAACAGGCAGCATTAAAAGAACTTTATATTGCAAATAAACACTTTGGGATATTTGGATTAGAAAAAAATAAAGATGATACCTATTCAAAAGTATCAGTTGTAAAAGCAGGAAGAACCTATAAGAAAGAAAGTAGTGGTAGTTTTTCAAAACAAGAACTTTTAAAAGAAGCAGAAGAGCTTTGTGCAGGAAGAGTGGATAAAAATCGTTCACCCGGTCATCTTATTTGTAAAACTGCAGAGTTAATGGAATATCTAACAGGCAGAAGATGTAAGCTCGACAAAGAAAAATTTCAACTTGCACTTAAGATTCATGAGAAAGTAAAAAAAGGAATTAAATTAAGCGCTGAAGAAGAAGTTATTTATAGGACCTATAAGAGTGAAGTTGTTGAACTTGAAAATGCTTCCAAACTTTCCATAGATGCTCCGCGTTTTAGAGTGTTTTATGAATACTATGATAGAACAAATGGAAATGTTTATTATAGATTTAAATCAGATTCAAAGCTTTATACAAAGGATGGAAAAGCATTTGAAGGGGATGAAAAGAAATTAGAGCAAAGAGCTATTAAAGAAGATATTCATGGGGTCTTTGTCTTTGAAGAAAACGGAAGACCCTTTGATGATCCTCGTCTTTTAAATAAGCTTTTAGTCTTAGAGAGTCCATTACCTGCGCCATCTTCTCCTAGTGGACCATTTGCAAGCAAAGGACTTCTTAAATTCTTCGGATTGGGAAATGAGGAAAAAGGTGCTCAAAGACTTGAAACATTTTTAACAAAGTTGCCACATATGTTCAGTACTTTCCTTGAAGCATGTGGTGGATTAATGGCTTTAGGTGGAATTGCTAGATTGATTACTGTACCATTTGCTAATGGTGAAGAAAGTTCTATTGCAAAAGCGGGCTATTGGACTTCAAATGTAGCCAGAGCTTGCTCAGCTTTTGGTGCTTCAATGCGTGGGGTATTAAATGTTAATAGATTATGGGATATAACTGCTGGTGAAGTTATAAATATGTTTTCTGCTCTGTTTCTAGGCAATGGAGCCAAGCATGTAGGATTTGCAGTAGGGAATATATTTTTATTTACAGGGAGAGGACTACAGGCAGCACAAAGAGCGCAAAGAGTTAATGCTCCAACAGAAAAAGAAGTTAAGGATAAAAAACTTGATGAAAATACAATAGATCCAAGACCACATGTACGAGATGTTGTTAGATTTAGTTTAGAAGGAGTTGTTCTTCCAGTTAAACATGCATTCCAAAAAGCTGGCATGTCAGGTGTTGTAGGGGAAATATTTGGAAGATTAACCAGTGCAGCAGTTACCCCAATTAAAATGACAACAGATATCCTTACAAATCCAGGTCTTGTCACACAGATTCAAAATCGAATTTCTGAAAAGAGTGGAGCAGTTGCTGCATTAGTTCCTAGTAACGGGCATCTTATGGCGTTGACAGGGGTATTGAGTGGTGTTGGTGCAATAATTGCAGGGACTTTTGGAAGAATGGATAGAGTTGGAGAAATTGCAGAACATGGATTTAATTCTCTTGGAAGATGGGGAGTTTCACTTGCTACATCTGTTGCTGCGCTTGGAATAATATCAAATGGATTTGAAGTAGCAGCAAATACCCAAGGTTTGCCAAAGATATTTAGAGGGCTTGATGGGCAAGATGTTAAATATAGTCCAAAGAGAGCTGGGCTTGGGCAGGTCTTTGCAGGTATAGGTTATGCAGTAGTTCCATTATTTGGATTACATAATGATTGGGTTGCATCACTGTTTGATGTAACAACAGGAGTGTATTTTGGATTACCAGGAACAAGATCTAGTGTTGCTCAGGAAGAAATACCAAATAGTTTTAATCTGGCAAAAAGTGTATTAATTGAAGGTCAAAGATTTTATACCGATGGAGAAATAAATATCGACATAGATCAAGAATATGAAGAAAGATCTAAAAAATATGTTCTCAATGAACAAACTAATAAATACGAATATGATCCTAATTATTCTTTAGCTGTTTAAACTTTACCAGTGATTTGTTGTTCTTCAGTATGTTTTGAAAACCAGTTTACTATTGGATGGAACAATGCAGCAATAGTTAAAATTGGTTTCTTTTGTAGCAGATGATAAACTCTGTTTACGACCTGCTTTATATTTTCTTTACGAGCACGGTTTTTAATTTCTTTTTTTAGCTGCTTAAATTCTAATTTCTTTTCTTTTTCTTCTTCAAAGATTGGATTGTAAATCATGGCTTTTACCTCTCTGTAATTTCCCGATTTCCCTTCCCTAGATTCTGATGTCGGTAACTCCGGGCCTTCCCTACAGGTTTTATACCCATAATATAGAACTTTATAGTTATCATACAGTTAAGCTTCCTAATATTTCTTTAGGACTGAACCTCGATTTAGTTGTTAGGTGATAAATTCCTGACAAATAAAATTGTTTTTGTCAGTTAGATGTCATTCTGAATGAGCAAAGCGACTGAAGAATCTCTGTTAATTGATAATGGTCTTGTGAGATTCTTTGGCTTACGCCTCAGAAGGGTGGGAAAAGTTTTGGAGGATGAATCTGCTTTGTCATTGCGAGGAAGCCTGAAAGGCTGACGAAGCAATCTCACTTGACCGATATTGATTTTATGAGATTGCTTCGGGCTTTCAGCCCTCGCAATGACAAATCGATCTTATCCTCGAATTCTTTACCCCCTCAGAATGATAGAACTCTAAACTGCTAAAATGAATACTTGATATATGCCACGTATAGATAACAGAAAAAATGATGAATTAAGATCCCTGGTTTTTAAACCAGATTTTGCAATTAATGCTGACGGTTCTGTCCTGGTTGAACTTGGTCAGACTATGGTTCTGGTTACTGCAATGATTGAGGAAAGAGTCCCTCAGTTTTTAGAAGGTACAAATAAAGGGTGGCTCACTGCAGAGTACTCTTTATTACCGGGTTCTACAAAACCAAGAAATCAAAGAGAAGTTACAAAAGGTAAACCAACTGGAAGAACAAGTGAAATACAAAGACTTATTGGTAGAAGTTTACGTGCTGCATTTAATTTAAATGAACTTGGCTCAAGAACCATTGCTATTGATGCTGATGTAATAAATGCAGATGCTTCTACAAGAGTTGCAAGTATATGTGGTGCTTATGTGGCAGCATATAAAGCACTGAATAAATTAAAATCAAAAGGACTTATTGAAAAAATACCACTTATAGAACCTGTTGCAGCAGTAAGTGTGGGTATTGTAAAAGGGGAATTATTAATTGATCTTTCTTACAATGAAGACTCAAAAGCAGAAGTTGATTCTAATGTAGTAATGAATAAATCAGGGGAAATCATAGAGATTCAAATGACTGCAGAAGGGAAGCCCTTTAATAAAAATATAGTCAGTCAAATGGTGGAGATGGCACATAAAGGAATTCAAGAAATTATTCAAAAACAGATTGAAGTTACGGGCTAGCCGCTAATTAATTTTTTAAAGGTTTGTTATCTAAGAACGATATCTTCATTATAGGAATTCATTGCTATATGAACTGTTATCTCAGGCAAATTTTTGCCTTATTTATTTTAATTTTATTGACTGCAAATAATATTTCTTTTGCGATGGGCAAAGAAATTAAATATTCTATAGGCCCAAAATGTAATGAAAATACAGTGGTTTGTGGACAGAATGAAGTTCCAGTGTGTCTTGTTTTTGAACCAACTATTCATCTTGTTTCTACAGGAGGAACAGAGTTGTTAGAAGATGCAGAATATCTTCCTTCTTGTACCTTAGAAATGCATCCTAATTGTGTAGATAAAAGCAGTGGTGCTACCGCTCCAAATAATGTTGTACTTGAGTGTATAGAGTTTGTGCAGTGTAATGATAATATTGCACATTGCTCAGATGGAAAAACAGCAAAGTGCTTGGGTGATAATAGTGAATTAAATGGATGTAATTGTAATAATGGCTCTGATCCAGTTTGTGACTACACCTGGCAAGTTAGTAGTGAAGGCTCTTATAACTAAGGTGATTTTGTTCAGGTCATTGCGAGGAGGCTATGAAATAGCCGACGTGGCAATCTCATAACGTTTTTGAGATTGCTTCGTCGCAACTAAAAGTTGCTCCTCGCAATGACATAATGAGATTATAATTTCAAAGGACTGAACAGTTATGGCTTGATTATAGCTAAACTATGCTTTTTCCTCCCTAATGGAGAAATATGTTCTGATTTAAGTCCTAAGTTGTTAGCCAGCCTTTCAACTCTTTTTAATCCTGAATAAGTTGTAAGGGTTCCATTATCTGCTAGTAATCCAAATATTTTAACTAGGAATTCATCTGTCCAAAATTCAGGGGCAGTTTTATGACTAAAAGGATCAAAAAATATTACATCAAAATATCCCCTTGGAAGCTCTTCCAGCACATTAAATATAGAATCTAAATATAGATTAATAACTGCCTTTTCATGGATAACTTGTTTTTGCTTACTTAAGAGAGAAAGTAAATCTTTCCATTTTAGATACCATTGTGGGACCTCAAGAGTTGAGATCTTATTTATAATTTCAAGATCTTTCTCTACGGCAGTGATTTCTATAATTGGAGAAGGGGAGCTTTTGTAAGCATAATCAAGGGCGATCCCACTGTTATAACCAAGCCCAAAGAATAAATCCAGGATCTTGATTCTTTTATTTTCTTTAAGAAGTAAGTCTATTGAGCTTGCTTTTACAAATTTATGTTCTGCTTCGATTATTGGACCTATTTTGCTGTGATAAGCTTCGTTAAAACTTGTATTGAAAAATGTTTGTGCGCCATCTTGTCCTAAAAAAGAAATTAACTCTGTAGAAGCGTAGCATCCTACAGTATTATTCATAGTAATCCAACACCCTTCTCAAAATAATCTTTCATCTTTTTCTTTACCATTTCACGCTGTTCCTCGGTAACAGCACGTTCAAGGCACCATACGTAGGCGGTTCTTGGTGTTACATTTCTGGTAGCACAAAATTTCTCTACTTCTAACTCGCCTTTTAGAACAAGATCAATATCACCACCCATAAATTTTCGTCTTGATGTCATTTTGTTTCCCATGCTCAAGACAAGCTTGAGCTTCCATCTATTAATTCCTTTCCTTAAATCGGATTTGCCCAGTAAATGGGACAAATCCTAAAATTCCTAGCAAGTTTGAATATGACTTCATGCAGTTTTTTGTGAGAGTTTTCTTTTTAGACTTTCTTTATTAATTAGTTGAAGGGATTCATAAAACTCAAGAGTCCATTTCCCACGATTTTTTTTGGCAATCTTTCTCATTTTGTCTCTAATGTCTAATACTTGCTTATCTGACCATTTTGCAAAATCGCTCACTTTCTTTTTGCTTCCCTTGTATAATTTAATAGCTTTTTTAATTGCGTCTGACATTTGTTTCAATGCTCCTTTTGATGTACATTATTATATAACGTATAGGGTAAATTGGTGAATTTAAGCAAAACAGTTCGTGTCATATTATGTCTAAACTAACATTAAACCTTGCTTACCTTTATCCAAAACTCCTGAATATTTATGGAGATCGAGGGAATGTATTAACCTTGTCTTTCAGGTGTCAGGTGAGAGGTATTGATTTAAATATTTCTACAATTAACCCCGGAGATACTTTGCAGGGAAAAGATTTCGATATGTTTTTTATTGGTGGAGGTCAGGATCAACAGCAAATTTTAGTATCAAATGATTTACAGACAAAAAAAGATGAACTAATTGAACTAATTGAAAATAACGTTGTATTTTTGTCTATATGTGGTGGTTATCAGCTTCTTGGAAAATATTACAAAGCTTCAGATGGTTCTGAAATCCCGGGGATTGAAGCTCTAGATTTATACACAGTAGCTGGCAGTAAAAGAATGATAGGAAATGTTTTGTGTAAAGAAATTGAATCTGGGAATACTATTGTTGGATTTGAAAATCATAGTGGAAAAACTTATTTGGGTCCTTTAGCTAAGCCATTTGCAAAAGTTATTCGTGGAGGAGGTAATAATGGTGAAGATGGTTTTGAAGGAGTTAGATATAAAAATGTATTTGGGACATATCTTCACGGATCACTTTTACCAAAGAATCCTTACTTAACTGATAAATTAATTGAATTGGCACTTGAAAGAAAAGGGCTTACGATGCCTGAAGTAAGTTTGAATGATACCTTTGAAGAAATTGCTCATAAGAAAGCAGAAAGATTGAGATATTAACTCAATATTTCTTGGTTATATCTTCAAGCTGTTGTTTAGTTGGCAACCCATTCTTAGGTCCAAGCAATGTAAGAGCATAATATTTAGAATCAAATAAATCATTAGCAAGCTTGATGACCCTCTCATTTGTAATTGATTGAATCGATTCATTTATTTCATCTATAGTAAAAAACCTATTGTAATAAAGAGAATAAAGGGCGTTTCTAAATGCTCTGACTTGAGTTGATTCAAGTTCAAGAAAGAGACTTGTTTTAAGCTGCATTTTTGATCTTTCTAATTCATCATTTTTTAGCCCCTTCTTTTTAATAGCATCCAACTCCTTTAAAATTAAGCTAGCAACCAGTGTTGAGTCTTTGCTTGCAATAGCAGCATATACTCCAAAAAGTCCTCCAAGCTTGTTTGTATGATAAAAAGAAGATATTGAATATGCAAGTCCTCTTTTCTCTCTTATTTCCTGAAATAGCCTTGAACTCATTCCTCCACCAACGGCAATGTCAATTACAGCTAACACATATCGATCTTCTTCATAGACTGAAACTCCTTTTGTTGCAAAACATAAATGAGATTGTTCTAATTCTTTTACTTTAATGAAAAGGTCTGGAGTGATAATTGGGTATGGAGGATCGATTTTCTTTTTTTGTATTTTAATGTGGGATGTAAATTGTTCAACCTGTTTTACTATTTCAAGAAGATTAAATTTCCCTGCTACAGAAATGACTATATTATCTGGGGTATATAAATTATTTAAATACTTTATTACTGATTCTTTTTTTAAGCTTGATATTGATTTCATTGTGCCAGTAATTGGTCTGCCCAGTGAATGTTCTTTCCAGATGGTTTCATAAAGAAAATCCTGTACAAGATCTTCCGGGGTATCTTCATACATTTTAATTTCTTCAAGTATTACTTGCCGTTCAAGTTCAAAATCATTATCATCAAGCTTTGGATTAAACAGCATATCTAAAAACAATTCAAGAGCAACAGAAACGTGTTCACTTAAAACTCTTGTGTGATAACAGGTGTGTTCTCTATCAGTAAAGGCATTTAAATTAGCTCCAACATTTTCACTTTGCTCTGCTATATTGAGTGCAGTTCTAGTATGTGTGCCCTTAAATACAAGATGTTCAATAAAGTGTGAAATGCCATTGTTACTGGTAATTTCATCTATCGAACCAGCATTAACCCAGATACTTAATGTACAGGATAAAGCAGTTGGAATTTCTTCAGCTATTATAGTAAGTCCATTATCTAATAATATTTTTTCTGGTTGCTTATTGTTTTGGGAAATTGACATAGGAGCTTTCTGGTTATGCAAGACCCTAAAATCTTCAATTACTTTTTAAAGATACGCCAGTTCCGTTTTTTAGTTGATGTTACTTTTTGAAGATCAGATGTTAACAATACGTCGAATTCATCACTCGCACCATTTGTACATATTACAGATACAGTAACAGTTTCATCCGTTTGACTGTTAATTATGTCTATAGCCTGAATCAGAGGTACTTTAAATTTAATATTTTTAGTTATTCTGCTTGGAGAGAGCATAAATGATTTTACTTTAGGTTTGATGACTTCCGGATTAGATCTAGTAACCATGCACATAGTGGTAGAGGTAAAGCCTGTTGCATTTGCTGTAATAGTAAACTTATTCCCTCCAAGATCACTAAGCAATACTGCAGAAGGTCCATTTAATAATAGAGATGAAGCTACGTTAGAATTTGATACTGCAAGTGTATAGGAAGCATTACCACCAAAAGCTCCTACTCCTAAAATATAAGTACCTGCTGGAAGTGAGGTACTTATTAATTCATCTGAAAGACCGTTTTGACTTGAAGAATCTAAAATCTCAGAGCCATCGTTATTAAAGAGTATAAGATCAAGATCACTGTCTGTTGTTCCACTAAAACTTAATAATGCATTTATTGAGTCGGTTTGAGTAAGCGTGAATTTAAATAAATCACTTATTATAATTGATGCACCACTATCAGACATTAGTTCTAGTTCACCAGAATCTGACTTTGAAACATTTCCAGAAATGTTGGCTGGTGGGGTAAATACTTGAGCTTGATCAACAGAGTCATTTGGTTCTATTTCATTTATATCTGTTGGAGTTCCGCTACTAGATGTTGAAGAGCTTGAAGAAGAAGTTGAAGAAGTTGAGGTTGTTGTTTCAGACGCAATAATATTTGCATCTTTAATACTTTGTCCGGTAGTTACAGTAACAATTAATGCATTATCAATATTAGGTGTTATTGGTTTATTAGGACCTGTGTAATATCCTTTTGACACTGGGTTTTGGAAAGATTTATCTGATTTACTATTTGTATATGGACCGACTCCAGAGCCTCCTGTAAATGAAAGATCAATAGGTTCTAATTCAATAGTATATTGTCCTGGAGGTACAGCGACCAGTTTATAAAAGCCATTGCTCTGTATTAAAAAATCAGAAACACAAGAGACTGCTTCAAGCTTTGGGTCATTTACATTCCTTGCTATTACATTTGCACCTAATACAGGAGTATTTCCATCTTGTCTAAAAATTTTACCTTCAATACTTCCAAAACTACTTAACTCGCTTGAGTTTGGATAAAGAAGAGATATTCCTGAAGCATCATCTCTCCTTATTAAGAATAAGTCATTTACTGCTACAGGAAACATTAAAGGAACTTGATCTCTAAGTCCTTGAGAAGAGCCTGCTTTAATTGCTTCAACGTTTATTTGAGAGTGATCAAGTCCGATTCCATGTCCTGTTTCGTGAATAATAGTACCCATAAAACTGTCAACAGTACTTTCTGGATCCGATGTGGTATCAACGCCATTTACAAATCTTCCGTTAAAAATTGCCTGTGATTCTGCTATTTGACCTGCCAGAGGCCCTGCGCTTACAGTTATTGGACCGGATAAACCCAATACAGAATTCCCTGCTCCACTTCCAAGAAATGTATTTAAAAGAGATCCATCTGTATCAAATACGATAGGTGAATATCCAAGAAGATCGTTTGAATTTAAAATAGAATCAAAATTAGTAGCAGTTACATCAAAATCAAGAGATGAAGGAGAATCTTGTTGAAATGAGATCATTGCTGTTTTAACTGCCTCCCAGTCTTTAAATAAGTCTTCTATTAATGTGACTGCTTGAGCATTTGAAAACATTCCAAGTGTGCCTTGATCGTACCTATATAAGAATGGTCTTGAACCATAAGTAATAGCTTTTCCATTTTTAACTACTAGTGGTCCGTTAGCATAAGCAAATGACTGAGTAATTACAAGTAATGTAAGTATTAAAGCTAACAATTTAATTATTTTGTTCATTGATTTATTCTTTTACAAGATACTTAACTGCCTGGATAAACTCTTTATACCTCATAGATATGCCTAATTCAGAACATTCCTGGACATAATCATTTATATATTGATTTTCTTTAATTTCTATTCTTTTTTGTGTTCTTATATTTCTATTTAAGCCTTTATTACTTAACTTATTCTTTACGACTTCATTTCTTCTAATGAACCCCTTCTTTTCAACCTCAAACTGTCCTTGTAAAAAACCAACAGGACTTGTTAAGCCTCTTTCACTGTCTGCCAGTAAAAACAAAACATATTTTTTACCTTTTTCATAGCCAGCATCTCTTACAGTAGGTTTCCATTGTTTAAATGTGAGCTCTTCTTTTCCAAAAAGACCCTTTATTGGTTCAGTAATTTTAAATGTATATTTAATTACTGGTAGTTTTGATTCAGGATCATCATCAATTTCCTCTACATTAGTACAGATGCCTGCAAATATTCTATCTGCATCAGCTGCAATTTCTTCTAGATTTAAGGGAATAGTGTCAAAGACAAAATGTCTTTCCAGCTTTACTTTGGATAACTCAGTTTCCCCATTTGCCCTGATTTGATATGAAAAAGTACAAAAAGCAACTAGGCTCAAGCCAAAAATAAAAATAAACTTATTTTGTTTCTTGAAATTCATATTTTTACTACAGCCTTCCTCGCTCCGTCGCTTGTCAGGCTTTCCAATGTACTTATGGTCTGTCTCTCGATTCATTCTTCAGATTTTACCGAATGAATCGGATAAAATCTTACCTTATAAAGAGTCGAACCTAAAGTGTTACATAAGTAAGTTAGATAAATAACCTATTCCCTTTAATTTGTCTCATAAAACAAAGACAAATTGTATTCCTGGCTTATAATTCTAAGCTAGGAGAGTCATCCCTATTATATTTATCTTCGTAATATAATTAAACATAATATGATTCCATCAAATATTGAATATAAACCAAAGGAAATAGAAAGCAAATGGCAAGAGAAATGGGAAAAAACCTCTATTCATAAAGCTATAGATTTTGATAAGAAACCTAAGTATTATTCCCTAGTAATGTTCCCATACCCAAGTGGGGATCTCCATATGGGTCATATGAGGGTTTATACAATCAGTGATGTTATATCACGCCATAAAAGAATGCTTGGATTTAATGTCTTAAATCCAATGGGGTTTGATGCATTTGGTTTACCTGCAGAAAATGCAGCAATTGAAAGAAAAATTCCTCCAAATGAATGGACTAAAAAAAATATCGATCACATGAAAAACAAGCAGTTAAAAAGAATGGGAACAAGCTACGATTGGGACAGAGAAGTTGTTTCTTGTAATGTGGATTACTACAAATGGACGCAATGGCTATTTCTTCAGTTTTACAAACATAATTTAGCGTATCAAAAAGATGCACCTGTAAACTGGTGTCCTAAATGTCAGACAGTTTTAGCAAATGAGCAGGTAGAAGAAGGGAAATGCTGGAGGCATGATGATACTACTGTAGAGCGAAAAATGATGAGACAGTGGTTCTTAAAAATTACTCGTTATGCTGAAGAACTACTTAGAGATCTTGAAAAACTTAGCGGGTGGCCTGAAAGAGTAAAGTTAATGCAAAAAAACTGGATTGGCAAATCTGAAGGGGCAGAAATTGTATTTGGTGTTTCTGCAAAATCTGATATTAAAATCCCTGTTTATACTACAAGACCGGATACTATTTATGGAGTTACATTTCTTGTTTTAGCACCAGAGCATCCACTTGTTTCTGAGCTTACTACAAATGAAAATAAAGAAAAAGTTCAAGCATATATAAAACAAACAGCTCTACTAAGTGAAATTGAAAGATTATCAGAAAGTAAAGCAAAGACTGGTGTTCCACTTGGAAGCTTTGCAATAAATCCATTTACGAATCAGAAAATTCCTATATGGATTAGTGATTATGCCTTGCTTGAATATGGTACAGGTGCAGTTATGGGTGTTCCAGCACATGATAGTAGGGACTTTGAATTTGCAAAGAAATTTGGAGTAGAAATTAAACAAGTAATTTCATCAGACGGATTAAGCAGAGAACTATTAAAAGCATATATAGAGCCTGGAGTTTTAATGAACTCTGATACCTTTAATGGATTACATAGTGAAGATGCAAAGAGAAAAATCATTCAGTATGGAAATGAAAAAGGTTTCAGCAAAACAAGAATTACTTATCGCTTACGTGACTGGTTAATTAGCAGGCAAAGATACTGGGGGTGTCCAATTCCAGTGATTTATTGTGATAAGTGTGGAGTTTCTCCGGTTAATGAAAATGAACTGCCGGTTGCTCTTCCTGAATCAGGTATTGAGTTTACAGGAAGTGGAGGTTCACCTTTACTAAAATCAAAAGAATGGTTAAGTGTGAAATGTCCAAAATGTAATGCTCAGGCAAGACGTGAGACAGATACAATGGATACATTCATTTGTTCAAGTTATTACTATCTCCGTTATTCAGATGCAAAAAATGAAAAAATAGCTTTTGATAAAGAAAAAGTAAATTACTGGTTACCAGTAGATCAATATGTTGGTGGAGTAGAACATGCAATTTTACATCTTTTGTACTCAAGATTTTTCACTAAAGCGCTTAGGGATTCTGAACTATTAAATTTTGATGAGCCTTTTACAAATCTTCTTAGCCAGGGAATGGTAACTATGTTTAGTTCTAAAGAAGGTAAAATTGCCAAGATGTCAAAATCAAAGGGTAATGTAGTGGGAACTACTGAATTCTTTGATGAGTATGGAGCAGATGCAGCAAGATTATTTATTTTGTTTGCTGCACCACCAGAACAGGAAATAGAATGGTCTACCCAGGGAGCTATTGGACAGTATAGATTTGTTGAAAGAATTTGGAGATTATTTTTTAACTTAAAAGAAAATGCAAACCTTCAACTTTTTGAAGGTTTTATTCCTGTAGAGACGCTACATGAAACGCCTCTATTAAAAGATTTATACCGAATTGCAAACTACACTATTAAATCTGTTTCTGAAGATATTTCTTCTGAAAAATATATTTTCAATACGGCTATTGCGAGAATGACAGAGATGGTAAATGCAATGTATAGGTTTATTTTGAATAAAAAAACTTATAGTGACATTGAAATAAAAATATTAAGTTTTTCATTTACAAATCTTTTAAAGCTATTGGCTCCTTTTGCTCCACACCTTGCTGAAGAGCTGTGGGAGAAATCTGGAGGAGCGTATTCTATTCATCAGCAAAAATGGCCTGACTATGATAAACAAGCATTGGTTACTGATGAAATAGACTTAGTTATTCAAATGGGTGGGAAGAAAATTGATGTTTTAACTACTAAGAAGGGGCAATCTCAAAAAGAGCTTGAAAAAATAGCTCTTAGCCTAGAGAAAGTAAAAGCAAGATTAGATGGGAAAGAGTTAGTAAAAGTTGTTGTTGTGCCGGATAAGATAGTAAATATTGTTGTAAAGCAATGAAGCAAAACATATCACTCATTGATTTTGGTGCTGGAAACCTTCACAGTGTTTATAAAGCATTGAAGTTCATTGGTGCAGATGTTGAAATTGCAAAAGATATAGCTGTTATAGAAAAATCTGATGCAGTAGTGTTCCCTGGAGTTGGTGCATTTGGCTCTGTAATGTCAGCAATAAAAAAAAATAATTTACAAGATATAGTTATTAAATCAGCTAACAGTTCAAAACCTTTTTTGGGCATTTGTGTTGGTATGCAGGTCTTATTTGAAGGTAGTGAAGAAGACTCTAAAGAAAAAGGACTTGGAATATTTAAAGGGAATGTTGTTAAATTTAAAAAAGCAAAAAAAGTTCCTCATATTGGTTGGAATGATTCGATTCCTGTAGGGGCGTTGCATGCAACGCCCCTACAGGGGAAATATTATTTCGTTCACTCTTATTATGTAGTCCCTGAAGATAAAAACATTATTTTTGCTGAAACAGAATATGACGATGAGAAATTTACATCAATTATAAAAAAAGATAATTTACTTGCAGTACAATTCCATCCTGAAAAGAGTGGGGATGCTGGATTGACGCTTTTGGAAGACTTTGTAAAGTTAACTAAAACTTAATTAAAGTAGCTGCAAAAACTAAAATTTTTAAATATGAGCCAAATTTAATCTATTTTAATATCAATATTTGGTGTTAATTGATCTTATATATTTGGAGGACAAATTCCATGCCAGCTATACCGGCCACAACAATATCTCAGATGGCTATTGAGGGTTTTATTTCTCAGCCAATCTCTCCGGAAGTAGCAGCTATAGTAAACCGTTATGCTTTAAATGTAATTGCAAGACAACCGGTTAATCTTCAAGGTGCTCATGATGCGTTTTTAACTGCATTGAGAAATGATCAAGCGATTCCACAAAATATAAGGACTTTAGCTGAAATAAGATTAAATCGTACATTTTTTCTATTTAACCAACTAAGAGATAATAGGGCTAATTTTGATGCTGGATTACAGGCAAACGACAATAATATTAGTGATTTTTTACAGACACCAGTTGCTCAAGAATTAAATCAACAGTATCGCCAGCATGCAGAAGGACTTAGAAGAGTATTACCGGAGGATGTATTTAGAGGAATATTACCTTATGCAACTCCTAGACCAATTCGTTCAGTTCCACCAGAATAATTTCTTATCTTTCTTTGAATTAAATTACTGAGGTTAAATTTTCTATATTAGAATCTTTTTGATTTTTATTTTCAACAGTTGCAAGAATTAATTTTACAATCTCTTCTGCTGAATGTGGTTTTGCAAATGACTTTGTAATCTCTGACATTTGATGTAGCCGACTTTCATTATTTATGGTTTCTAAAACAGTTTTAAGTAATAGCTTGCTGTTTAGATCTTTTTGACGAATTAAAATTGCTCCACCAGCCTCTACTAAATGAGTTATATTTGCTTCTTGATGGTTTCCTGCAAAAGGGAAGGGAATAAAAATAGAAGGTTTTCCCAGGTTTGTAATTTCTGAGGTTGTCATTGCTCCGGATCTGGAAATAATAAGATCAGCTATGTGATAACATTTTTCTGGATTTTCAAAAAATGGTTTTGCTACAAAGCTTAA
>JAHFBE010000077.1 GCA_023250205.1 Candidatus Melainabacteria bacterium
CAATATCCTTATTTATATAAATTCTGAAATACTTTGATGAGATTATTTGTTGTAATTGTGAAGCTGTTTTTAGATCATTTGACGCTATAACAGATATTATTGGAGTCTTTGATACTACATCTAACGCAATATTAGGTCCAGACAAAACTGCAATTTTATTCTTTGGTAAATATTTTCTCAATAACTGTGATGGTCTTAAGTTCTCAGTTGTAGTTATTCCTTTGGTTGCACTTAGAATGATTGTCTTATTGCTTAACTTTAAGTTTTTTATTTTAAGTATTAATGCTTTAAATGCATTCGTTGGTACTGCAATTATTATTACATTTGCATCTTTTATTGCTGCATTTAGGTCTTTTGTTATTTCAATATTTTTACTTAGTTTCACCTTTTTAGGTCTTAAAAGAGTTCTTGTTTTATTTAAAATATTCCATTCTTCATCACTAAAAGTCCATAGTTTAACTTTATGGTTTTGATTTCCTAATAACCAAGCAATGGTCCCACCCCAGCTGCCTGATCCTAAAACTGAAATATTGATATTGTGAAACTTCTTTTTGTTCATATCGTAATTAGTAAACCATTAAATTAAATCAATTAAAATTAATTTTTTTACTTTTCTAGAACAGTTGGTTTATAAATAGTTATCCTTATCTTCAATGTAATACATTTAATTTGCTCAAATATCTTAAAATTCTTCATTTCACTGTAGAATATTATTGTTATGAATAATTATTCAAATTTTGAATACCCAGGGAAATTATTTATTGTAGAAGGTATTGATGGTTCCGGAAAAAGTACACAATTAAAACTTTTACATCAATGGTTGCTAAATGAAGGATTTGGTGTTTTTTTAAGTGAGTGGAATTCATCGCCACTTGTAAAAAATACTACAAGACGTGGAAAAGCAAAGCAAATATTAACTCCTACGACTTTTAGTTTAATACATGCAACGGATTTTGCTGACAGGATTGAAAGAGAAATAATCCCACCAATTAAAGCTGGTGCAATAGTTTTGGCTGATAGATATATTTACACTGCATTTGCGAGGGATGTTGCTCGTGGAGTTGATCCTAAATGGGTTAGAACATTATATGAGTTTGCAGTAAAGCCTACTATCGCATTTTATTTTAAGGTACCTTTAAATATTGCTTTGGATAGAATCCTAAGTAATAGAGCTGAAATAAAATACTATGAAGCCGGTATGGATCTCGGACTTTCTACTGATATTAAACAGAGCTTTAAGTTGTTTCAGGAAAAGATTTTAATTGAGTATGAAAAAATGGTAGAAGAATTTGGATTAACTGTAATTGATGCAACTCTTCCAATAAATGATCAACAGAAGAAGGTCAGAGAGATTGTATTAAAAAGAGTGAAAGAACTAAAGAAATTTCCAAAACCTTTTCGATTTTACTCTCCAATTCCATACTTTGAAAAAGAAAAAAAGTCTGACTTTTAGTTAAACTATTCTAAAAGCCATAATGGTTGGTACTTTGAATAAGAATAGTTCTTTAGTAATTTTTTATCTATTACAGTAGGATTAATATTACTTTCTATTGCACCAATCAACAAATCAATTAAAGAGCCACTTCTCCAGGTTTCTTCTATTGGAATATCATTGTTTTTATATTTTTTTGCTAACTGTGGAAATCTCCTTTTTACAAGTTTTTGAGTGTATTCTATCGCTTGACTGTAATCACCCAAATAGTCTACTAATCCAACTTTTTTAGCTTGTTTTCCTGTGTAAATTAATCCTTGTGCAATCTTTGCTAGTTTGTCTTTTGGAATATTTCTACCTCTAGAAACATCTGTTAAGAATTGATCATATGTGTCATCTAAGAGTCTTTGTAAAATCTTTCTTTCTTCTTCAGTCATTGGTCTTGTAGGATTACCAATATCCTTATAAGCACCCGATTTAATAACAACTCCTTTTACGCCAATTTTAGTCAGAAGGTCAGAGAAATTTAAGTATGAAGTTATTACACCAATGCTACCAGTTAAGGTCCCTGGGTTTGCGTAAATTTTATCGGCTGCTGCTGAAATATAATAACCACCTGAAGCTGCTATGTCTCCCATTGTTATAACTACAGGTTTCTTTTTTCGTGCATTAATTACAGCTTTATATAGCTCTTGGCTGGCTGCTACGGTGCCGCCAGGGCTATTTACTCGAATTATTATTCCTTTAACATTTGTATCTTTTGATGCCTTTGTAATTAACTCTAATGCTGAATTGCTAGAAGTTAAGTCTTTAAAGAGTGAAGAGCTTGCAGAGTCATTTATTATTCCATCTAGTTTAATAATAGATATTTTCTCTCCTTTAAAGGCGGTTTGAAAAGGTGATGATACTGAAATTGTTTCACGGGATTGAAAATGTTGATTATTAAGGTTGCCATTATTTTTAGGAAGAAAAAGCCCTATCAAAATGCAAATTAAACATACTACAATTATTAATGCTGCTGTATTTTTGTTATAGTATTTCATAGAATTATTGTTGATATTTCAACTTGGAACCTAAATGTATAAGATTAATTATAAATATTATTCAGGCTTAAACATTGGATTTATCCTTTATATAATATCCTTTTTTACAATTATTTCTTTTTTATCTATAGCTTTACCAATGGTTGCTCAAGATGAAGTAAGTGTTGATGGAGTAATGTCAGATGTTATGGAAACTTCTAATGAATCTGATTATAATTTAGATGATGAAATCCCAGATACAGACATAACTACAAAAATTTACAGAAGTGCAGACCTCTCTACTGAATCTTTGGATAAGGGTGAGTCAGAACTAGATCCAGCAATAGATGCTGATGTCATTGATAAAAATGAATTAATAAGAACTTCTAAATCTATGATATATCTCTTTAGTAAAGATGGTAAACAAGTTAATAGTAAGTTGTTGAATAAACCCTCAAATTTACTTCTTCCTTGGATATTATTATTTGTAATTTTGACTATTATATTTGTTGTGTTGATGATTAGTAAGAAAATTAAGATTTGATAGTGGTGGACGCTAGAGGATTCGAACCTCTGACCACTTGTACGTCAAACAAGTGCTCTACCAACTGAGCTAAGCGTCCATGATTTATACTTAATGAAATAATTGAAAATCTGGACAAGCTTTTATAGTATCAAATAAAAGTTTTCGTAGTAAATCTTCCAAATAATTTTTTAAATGATCATTTGTTTTGAAATTTGTATGACCTTATTCAGTGCTTGTAATTAGATTTATCAGTCATTATTCAATGCTTGAAGATTGCTCTGGTTTTTGATTCTCTTTTCCAACAAAACCTTCAGGGATTAGTTGATAGCCGCCACCATATACGGTCTTTATATACTTTTTGCCACCAAGCTCTATTCTTGTTCTAAGATGCCTAATATGAACTCTTATAGTGTCTACATCATCATCAGGTGCATAGCCCCAGACTTCTTCAAGCAGTTTACTTGTAGTAACTGTTTGACCGTGATGTTGTAGTAAACAATGAAGCACTTCAAATTCAATCGGTGTTAATCTTACAACTTTATCTACAATTTTCACTTCTCTGCTCTCAGGTATTAACGTAATGTCATCGACATGTAAAATCTCAGGTAATGTTGTTGTAATATTTGTTCTGCCAGATCTTCTTAATAAGGCTTTTACTCTTACATATAATTCAGGCAGTTCAAATGGTTTTGTAAGATAATCATCTCCTCCAGAATTAAATCCCTGTACTTTATCATTTGTACTTGAAAGAGCAGTTAGCATTAATACTGGTATCTCTTTTATACTTTCAATTTGTCTAATTCTTTGACAAGTAGTAAATCCATCAGTTCCAGGCATCATAAGATCTAAAATAATTAAATCTGGTACTTCTTGTTGTGCTAAAGCAATTCCTGTTAAGCCATCATTAGCAGTAAATATTGTGTGTCCTTGTATTTCAAGATTTACTTTTACAAGTTCAACAATTGAAGGATCATCATCGATAATTAAGATTTTGCTCAAAGTTAATTCACTCTCCCTTAACAAACTATTTATATTCTATTTAATGCCCATAATTTTTACAAATAAAATACCTTATATAATCTATTTATATATTAAGCCAGCAGGTTACATATAATATAGAGTTATCTGAAATTCGATCAAGTGAATTCAAGTCTAATTCTTACAAATTTCATAGATGTTGAATTCTTGAAATAAAAAGTATCTATTATCTAAATTTAGATAAGCGAAGTGGCTTGAAGAACTACGGGGAGTAATTTAATATATCAGCAATATTAAAATTCTTGAGATATGGACTTATGATATCTTTTGTGAAATTAAGATAGTTTAAATTATTGATATTGTCAGTCCAAAGAATAAGAGCATCTTCATTATTGTTGTGGTAATAATTTTTTCTAATACCAAGTTGATGAAACTTAAATTTATTATATAAGTTTATTGCTGCTATATTGCTAATACGGACTTCAAGTGTAAGCCATTTAATATTTAATCGGTTGGCAATTAGTATTGAGCTGTAAAGTAATATATCAGCAATATGATTTCTTCTGATGTTTGGTGATACAACCATTGTTGTTATATGACCTTCATCACCAACAATCCAAAAACCGGTATATCCTGTAATTGATTTATTAGTACTAAGATCCTCACAAACAATATACTTAGAATAGAGGTTTTCAATTTCTAATTTAAATGATTTTAATGACCAACAATGTGTTTCATAAGTTTGACGCTCTACACTATGCATCTGCATTGCATCATTACTCAATGCAAATCTAATGTTGTGTGAGTAATGTAATTTATCAGAATGTTGGATCATTGTTATGATAGGGGATTCTATTTTATTTTTTTTGTTTTATATGCTGATAAATACTGTTACATTGGGCTATGATCTATCAGTAAGAGTTTTAATGCTAAAAAGATTGCTGAAGTTTGCTTCTGATAAATTACGCTACATCCTACAGGTAATTTACTATAAGTAATGCAACTATATTCAGAACTTTAATCATTG
>JAHFBE010000045.1 GCA_023250205.1 Candidatus Melainabacteria bacterium
AAACGCCTACCATTGCTTCGGGGAGTTCTAAGTCTGCAATTTTCTTTACATTTAACGATCCAAAACATAGGCTCTATACCAGGCATGGTTCAACTTTTGCAATACCACTAGGTGCTGTTGTGCAGATTGTCCCAAACAAAATGTCTCTCTTTGGAGAATATATGCCAGTTGTTTCAGGGTTTAAAGAAAATGTAAACGGATGGTCATTTGGATTACAAATACTTTCCAGAATGGAAACCCATGTGTGGACGATTGGAGTTTCTAACATGCCATATTCAACAGTAGGAAATTATATTACTGGAGCTCCAAACAATGATTGGCATCTTGGGTTTAATATTGCTGCAATGATAAAGTAATACCATTCTGGAAAAGTAATCTTACAATTCACGTCATTGCGAGGAATGACAAAGTCCTGACGAAGCAATCTCCATAACGTTATTAGATTGCCACGTCGGCTCTTCGAGCCTCCTCGCAATGACGTTACAGATGTTAACTTATTTTTTAATTAATCCAGCTTTGTGTAGGAAAGCGCTCAGGATTTGGTGGGATTACACTGTTCCCAATTAGTTTAACTCGCATGTAACCAGCTAGATTTAATAAAGTTTCAAGAGCGGTTTCTTCGTTATAAATTTCTCTACTTATAATACGTTCACCACGAGGATCTGTTTCTCCGGTTACACCAGGGCTTACTCCAGCACCAGTAACGAGCATTGAATAAACAGTTCCATGATCTGTACCAGCTCTGCCAGTAACCATTGGAGTTCTGCCAAATTCACCGAAAGCCCCAATTACAGCACGATCACCAACGTTTTCTCTTAAATAGTTTATAGCATTATCAAGGGCAAAGCCCAGTCCAGGGCCTCTTACGGTTTCACCATTAATACGATAATTAACATCATCTTTGATTATGGAGATTTCGTTTTGATGAGTATCCCAGTTTCCAGAATCAATAGCAACAAGTGGAGCCCCTGCCTGAATTAAATTTGATGCAACTATAGCTGCATTTGCAAGTGGACCATAACCAATTTGTTTTCTTACTACTTCTGGAACATCAGAGTTAAATGCCCTTGGAAAATTTTCACCCAGAATATTTTCTACATTTGCATATATTTCATCCATGTTTCTTCCGGGAGCTCCGTAAACGTCAGGATTAGAACCACTCTCAAAAGCGTTTCTTAAACGAAGTACTTCTCTTGCTCTTTCCGGATTATTACCAGGTCTGATAGGAGATGGATAAATATAATTGTTAGTTGCATCATACTGAACATATGATACTGCTCTATGTCTGGGTTGTATTCCACCAAGAGGTTCAAGATCAAAGCTGTTTAAAAGTACACAGCCAAGAGTCCTTCTAAAGTAATGCTCAGCTAATTTAATATGACCTGCATCATGGACTGGCTCGGCTCTTTGATCCACTGGATTACTTCCTACTACTCTATGATTTCCTGTTGTACTTAAAGCAGCACCTTGAGCATGATCTAAATTTCTTGCCTGCATACATCGTATAAGTCTGAAACTGTCAATGTTACTTGCTGTCTTTGGAAGTACTTCAGAAAGTTGTAAGCCCGGTGTAGCAGTATTTATAGTTTCGTACAGCCCTCTAAAATTTTCAGGAGCAAGAGGTTTTGGGTCAAATATTTTCTGATTTGGTCCTCCAGATAAAAAGATAATTACTAAAGGTCTAACCTTTGTTCCTGGCTTTCTAACTAAGACCCAAGGATCATTGTTTCTTCTGTTTGCAATGTTTGTAAGTGGTTCCAGTGGTGTTGCATTAGCTTTTTCAGCTGTTATGAATGGCAACGCACTCATAGCACCTGTAAATAATGTAGCTTTGCCAACTTCTTTGAGAAAATCTCTACGAGTATAGGCATAAGGAGCTACAGAAGCTGAAGTGATAGCTTTTGTACTTGACATAAAATTATTTTTTACTTACTTAAGAAGTAAGTATACATTACAAATATTTTTTTTTCAATCATATTTGTAGAGAAGTAAAGTTTGTTAAGAGAAAACATTTTACTTGTGTAAAGTTGCTGGCATTGTAATTTTGAACAACTCTTTTAACAAATCCGTTTCAGTAATGATTCCAACAAGTTTTTCGTTCTTCTCTACAACAGGGAGACAACCAAATTTGTTATTAAGGATTAATTCTGTTGCTCTATGTACAGTTGTTTCTGGAGTTACTGTAATAATATTTCTGGTCATAATATCCTTTACTTGGAGAGGCATTAATTGTCTGGATAGAGAATTAAGCAAATCTCTGCTTGTAATAAGCCCAACAAGTTTTCCCTCTTTATCTACTACGGGAATATGTCTAATTCTTTTTAATCCCATTGCTTCAGAAGCAGTAAATATTTTACTATCTTCTCTTAAAGCAAAAACTTCTTTTTCCATCAAATCTTTTACTTTCATAAAATAATCTCCTCTCATGAAATATCTTTAGTAATTATTAAAAATAGTAAATTACATTTGCACTTTTAATATCATTCTTATGGTTAATCAAAGGTATGATTTTATGTATGGAAGTTAATCAAAGTATATTAATAATCGATGATATTAGTGAAACAAGAGAAGGGTTAAGTAAATTTTTAACTAGTAATGGATATGTTGTAGATGTTGCCAGTAATGCCAAAGAAGCAATTGTAAGAATTAGATTAAAAAAATATGATGCAGCTTTTGTAGATATGATTTTGCCTGATATGGATGGAGTAGGTTTAATGAAGGAGCTGAATATGCTTAGTCCATCAACTTCTTTAATACTTACTTATGACAGACTTAGTTATGAGCAGAGGTTAAGACTAGGTGCCTTTGCAAAAGCTGGTGCACATTTTCATTTTCTTGAAAAACCTTTATATGAAATTAATATACTAAAAGCTTTAGAAGGTAAAAGTGCTTATTAACAAATTAGTAGTTTGACGTTTCTTAATTCCCAATATTAGCATATTCTTAAATCGCATTCTTTGTTAAAATTAATAAAGTTATTTATATAAAGGACTTATTAACATGAGCATTATAAACATTGATACGTTAAAGAATTTTTTAGAAAGTCAGTATGCAAGACAGCTAATATTTAAAACAGATAATGTTGAACTAATTCTAATGTGCTGGCTTCCTGAGCAAGGTACACCAATTCATAATCATGGAAAGTCAGATGCTATTACTTTGGTCTTAGAAGGTGAAATGTCATATACTACATATTTCCCTGACGGTGGGAAAGTAACAGGAGCATTGCGCCCAGGAGATATTGAACATATACCTATTGGAATAGAACATGAAGTAAAAAACAATTCAAAGGATAAACTTGTTACCTTGCATGTTTATTCCCCACCACTTGAAGCAGATTTTTTACCACAAATACTTGGATATTCAAATGAAGTGACTTTGAAAAAAGTACAGGTTTGCGAGAAAGTTGTTAGTTATCTTGTAGCTGATAAACCAATGGTTCAAAGCAAACCAGCTAAAAGTAAAAAGCCAATTGCACAACCAGCTAATAATGTTATTTCGAAAAAGCCCACAATTGTAATAATTGGTGGTGGTTTTAGTGGGACTCTTGTTGCAACTCATTTAATGAAAAAGTCAGTTAATGAACCATTGCAAATAGTTTTATTAGAAAGAGCTCCAAAGTTTGCAAGAGGGTTTGCATATTCTACCAATAGTCCATTGCATCTCTTAAATGTTCCGGCAGGAAAGATGAGTGCTTTCCCAAATGATACTGAACACTTTCTAAGATGGGTCCAAAACAGGGATTTGCATATAACTGCAAATACTTTTGTCCCAAGAATGTTATATGGGGAATATCTTGAAACAGTTCTGCATGAAGCAGAAGTAAATAAATCTCCACAGGTAAGCTTTAAGAGGTTAAATGATGAAGCTGTATCTATTGATGTAAACAATGACTCTAAGAAAGCAAAGATAATTTTAGAAAGCGGTATTGAAATTCCTGCTGACAAAATTGTTCTTGCAGTAGGAAATTATCTTCCAAGGAATCCAAATGTAAAGCAAAACTCATTTTATAAGAGTAAGAGATATATTAGAGATCCATGGTCAGCTAATGCATTATCTATGATTTCACCAGATGATCCAATACTTCTTATAGGTACTGGACTTACAATGATAGATAAAGCTGTTGAGTTAAAGTGTAGAGGGCATCGAGGTGTTATTTATGCAGTTTCAAGGCATGGATTAGTCCCTCAAGCACATAAATCAGATATAAAGCATGTTGATATTAATTTTAATTTTGATAATATAACCGTTAAAAGTTTATTCCATGAAGTAAGAAAACAAATTAAATTTGCGATTGAAAATGGTAGTGACTGGCGTTTTGTCTTTGATTCATTACGCCCAAACGTACAAAGGTTATGGAACTCATTATCAAATGAAGAAAAGAAGAGATTTTTTAGACATATTAGACCATATTGGGATATTCACAGACATCGCATGCCGCAGGAAGTTTCTAAAGTTATAAGCTCGCTTGTTGAATCAAAACAATTAATAATCTACAAAGGAAGAATTAAAGATTATGAAGAAACAGAAGAAAATGTAAATGTTTTTCTTCAAAAGTCAAAGAAGCAATCTGAGGTATTAAAAGTAGCAAAGGTTGTCAATTGTACTGGTTCTGAGCTTGATTTTTGTCAGATTCAAGATCCGCTTGTTGTAGACTTACTTGAAAAAGGTCTTATTGCACCGGACAAATTATCTCTCGGGTTAGAAGCAGATCACAGTGGAGCTCTAAAAGATAAAGATGGAAATATTACTGAAATGTTGTATACCCTTGGACCACCACGCAAAGGACAACTCTGGGAGACCACCGCTGTTCCTGAAATAAGAGAACAAGCATATCAATTAGCAAATGAACTTTTAAAATCAATTTCTAAAGAGAGCTCTGAATCGTTGGTGAAGATTTAATCTCAGAGCCTCTTATAAAAAGGCGAGTTCAATTCTTTGTTTAATGAGTTAAAATCATTTCTGATATGTCTGAGCTTAGAAGATATTTGTTACCATTTCTTGTATTTGCTATATTTTCTTTCTTTGAAAGCAAAGTTTCTTTAGAGTTAGTGAATCTTTTATACGCAGTAAAAATAATATTGTGTGGATTTCTGATTTATTATTTATTTAGAAATTATAGAAATGAAATTGTTGGCAAAGTGGATCTACTATCAATATTGCTTGGTGTCATTGTTTTTATTATATGGATTTGTCCATTTTTACATTTAGGCGTTATAAAAAACACTATTAGTCTAAATTCTACAAACTCAACATTTTATTTTTTAGTTAGATTTGTTGGTTCTTGTGTTGTTATTCCTGTTCTTGAAGAGTTATTTTTCCGTTCATTTTTAATGAGGTTTTTAATAAATTCGGATTTTTGGAAGATCGAGCTTGGAAGGTATACTTTTATATCTTTTTGGGGCACGGTAATTGTTTTTACTTTACTTCACTCAAAGGCAGAGTGGATAGTTGCTGCGATAAGTGGAGTTATATATGGCTTGTATCTTATAAGGAAAAAAGATTTGGTAGGATGTATTGTTGCTCATAGTATAACAAATCTCCTACTTTTTATTTATGCTTTCTTTTACTAAATTAATTTTATTCCCTTTTACTTTAGTTCTTCTTGAATTCACAGTTATTCGTGAAATTACAAATATTAAATTTTATTTAACAGATCCCGGTAGTTTCTTCTCTTTTCTATTCATTTCTTTAACTATTATTTTATATAAGATGTCAAAAGATTCTATTCTTATTTTCAGATTTAATAGAATTGTATTTTTAAGTAATATTTCTCTTTTTACTGGGTACTATATTTTTCTTTCAAAAATATCAAAGATATACAGCCCGAATTATCTAAATTTATATAAAACACTTTTTGTTATTTATATGGCAATTATTTTGTTGACTTTGTTTTTTTCTTTTTTTTCTTTTAAAAGCGTTATTAAAAATTTGAAAAGATATATTTTTGAAATAACAATTTTAATAATAGTAATTTTCCCTATGTCAGTATTTGATTTGATTAGAGTTCATTTATGGACTTATTTAGCTGCTCCAACCACATTTATTGCATATAATATATTAAGGATATTTGGATATAATATGGTTCCTGTGCTTAATCCTTTTGAACTTAAGCACGCATTATTAGATGTCTTGATCTTTCCACCTTGTAGTGGGCTAGAGGGAATATTGATCTTTATAATGGTCTTTTCAGTGCTTCTTATATATGAAGGTAAAATCTATTCATTATCAAGGATTGTTTTAGGTTATTTCCTTGGAATGCTAGGTATGCTGCTTTTAAATCTAATTAGAATAGTTGTTTTTGTTATGATCTCTATATGGGTAGCAGAGAAGTGGAATGGAGCGATTGGGGATAAGGTGCTAACCAATTTCTTCCATAATAATCTGGGTTGGTTTATTTATTTAATTGGAGTTCTGGTTTTTATTACAATATGGTCTATAAATAAAAAGAAGCTTACTTCTTAAATTTGTTTTTAATTACAATTGCTAATCCAATAATTCCTATCGTAAGGATTGGTGTAATACCTGGAGGAATCTCTGGTACGGCTGCTAATGCAGGACTAGTCGTTGAAAAAAGAATAGCTAAAACGAAAATTATTATACTCAAGTCTATCACCTCCTTGCTTTTAGTTTACTGATCAGGGACTCCCAAAAATACTATCACATAAAAAATGAATCTCTACCAAATATACCCAGAATAACTCTTGCAAGGTTAGTAATTAAGGAATATCCCTGTTTTTAATGAAGGTTTAATCTTTTTTATCTAAACACCACATTGCTCCGCCACGACAAGCTATGTATAGAAAAACAAAACAATAAAGAGCGGCTAACTCACCTTTGTTGATTGCTGGGAAAAAGGTGGATCCCATTTGAAATTTCCAGTGAAACTGAAAGTAAGCTACGGCCTAGTTCCACTAGCCAAGAAGGCTGCCCATCTAGTTTGTAAACCTAATATTATAAGTACTTCACAAGCTAATTCAATGATTCCACCAAACCAGATCTGAGAGCCTATGGGAGGCTGGGATTCGCTAAGAATACCAAGGATTTTGGGCTCCATGAAATGAAAACATGAACCCGGTTATTATGCGCATTAGCGCATAAGCCTGGTTAGAATATTTGGCAAAGTATTTCATATGTTGTCTCCTTCTTTTATCTTAAAAATATTATGCTGCATATTGTTCCATAGATAAGAACACTAAACATGCTTTGAATTACAGAATCAATGGGTCCAGAGCCAGCAGCAGGATCTTTGTGTAGCATTTGTACTGCTTGTGTGATTAATAATGCAACTATTGGAGACGTAGATGTAACTGCAAACATAGATAAACCAACACTTAAAGTAAGTTTATAGTCAGCAAACCATAACTGAACAAAAGTTCCAGAAATCATTCCAAAAACGATTCCAATTGTGATACCAAGTAAAAGCTCTTTAAAAAAATATATGTGAAATTTTGCTTTGCCAGATTTTAAATTTCTGGAATAAATAGATTGAGTTTGAGTACCTATAGCATCAGCCATATACATAATAAAGGGAAGAAAAAAAGCTACTTTCACATTCTGTGATAGAACTTGTTCAAATCTAGAAGTTATAAATGAAACAAGTACTCCTAATATTAATCCGAATGTTAATGAGGGAAGTCGTATCTTTAGTAATGTGGAAATTGATTCTGTATTATCGTCAGCATAAATGGAGTTTTTTTTCATGGCTAGTTTTATTTTAGCAGTAGAAGACTTTGTTGCTAAAGAATTGATTAGAAAAGCTAATTGTAATGAGCTTGCAAATGCTATCAATCCCAGTTTATCTAAAGCTTACGCTTAAAATATTTCTTAAAGTCTAGAGATATTGTATTATAAAAAAAATGAAAATACACTTTTTAATGCACGAAAGTTTTGAGACTCCTGGAGCAATTGAAATTTGGGCAAAGCAACAAGGAAACACGATTATGCTTCCATTAACAGTCTGCTTTTTAAGTCTTTAGATTATATGCAATCACTGTATGATAGGACAGAGGACAAACTTAGAACTCAAGTAATATGATCTTTAATATGCGATAAGATTCTAAATTTTAATCTTTATCTTATCAATCATCTTACAAACATTACTTTCATGAGGTTTACTATCTTCCTCATGGCAACAATTTAAAACATATCTTTTTAAATCTCTTTCAATTAATTTTAAATCTTTTATTTTATCTCTAAGTTCTACAATTTTTCTTTGTGCTAAGTCCCGAACTTTTGGACATGGTGATTTTCCAGAACTTCTTTCAGAAAGAATAAGTTTTATTTCATCTAAAGTGAATCCAATGTTTTGAGCTTTTTTAATAAAAACTATTAATTGAACATCATCTTTTTTGTAATATCTATATTTAGCACTAGATTTATCTGTGGGTTGTACAAGACCAATTTCTTCATAGTATCTTAATGTACTAACGGCAACGCTTGTAATTTTGGCTATTTCACCAATTTTTAGTAGACCTTTAAGACTATTTCCCATTTTTTAGGTTTACCCCTGTTGACTCTCAAGTAGACTTTAGAGTGTACATTATAATTGTACCCTAATAAACTAGGATACAAACTAAAAAGGAGAACAATATGAAAAAATATATTCTACCAGCAGTACTTGGAATTAGTCTCTTAGTTGGAGGCTTTGCATTAGCATATGGTGGAAACTGTCCATGTGGAACATCCTGTGCTTGTAGTCCATGTAACTGTGGAAAGTAACTTAATTAGATATTAAGGGCTGGCTTAAACCAGCTCTTAATGTTTTTATTGTTTATTACAAATAAATATAAGAAAGGAATAGTGAAATGTTTAAAAACATTTTAGTTTTTGTTTATTCATTATTTATTGCTCTATCAACATTGAATATTGCTATGGCATGTGGCTGTGGTTGTATGGGTAGTAATTGTGGTGCATCTAATACTTCACCTACTCAGGTTCAACAAACAGAAGAAAAAGTTCAATGCCCAGTTATGAAAAATTGGATTTTACCTAGTGAAGCTGCTGATTCAACTGAATACAATGGCAAAACTTATTATTTTTGTTGTGGCGGGTGTAAGGAACAATTCTTAAAGAACCCAGACAATTACATTAATTCTGAAATAAAATCATAAGGAGTGTTATGAATCAAGTAATAAATATTCAACAGTTAAACAAACCAACAGCAATAGCTTTTGGTTCTATTTTATTGCTATTGACAGTCTTACTTATTAATAAGCTAACTTGTAACTGTGTAAATTTATGTAGTTGTCTTGCTTGTTTTTGTTGCAAGTAACCTTTTTATAACAGCAGACTGGAGCTGTTCTTCATAATATAAATCAATTGTATTTCCAAGTTCATGTAACTAAATAGAACACTATTTTATCTTAAGCGTCTGAGCCACTTGGTCACTTATAAACTCGGGAACATTCTTTGATTAAGAGAAGTACCATATGTTATTTAATTATAGCCATTGCAGTATTTGCTTTTGGCCCTAAACTTAATTCTTTTGCTATCGAAGATAAAACACAAATCTTTTCACTTAAGCAAGCAATAGACTACGCTGTAGAGAATAATAAACAAATTAAAGCATTATCAGCTACTTTGCCAATTACAGAAGCAAATCTAATAATTGCAAAATACAGACCAAATCCAATTTTATCTTCTCAAAATGAAGCAGTGAAACATGGTTCACTTCATCCTGCTCAAGTAGCAGTACCACTTGAAATAGGCAGGAAAAGATATTGGCGGGCAAAAGTAGCTAAAGAGCAAATATCAAAAACAGAGCTTGAAATCAGAAAAGCAATCTGGGAAACACATACACAGGTTCATAGCTCATATAGTCAGGTTGTGGTTTTGAATGATTTAATTGAGATCGGGAAACAAAGAAAAGAGTTTTATGAAAAGCTACTTCAAATTGCAAAAGATAGGCTTGAAGCTGGTGATGTATCTGGGCTTGATGTAGATAGAGCAAATCTTGAGCTTTTAACTGCTGAAAATGAACTTAATGAACTTGAAGGAAAATCAAAACAAGCAAAGATAGATTTTAAATTGCTTCTTGGTATTAAACCAGAAGTTGAAATAACCCTAGAAGATACTTCAACCATAAAACCAAAAGAAAAAATATCTGAAAATCCAGTCATTAATGAACTAAAAACAGAGGCTTTAAAAAACAGACTTGAAGTAGCTATTTTAGAAAAAGAATATGGAATAACAAGAGCAGAACTTAAACAAGCAAAATGGGAAAGAATACCAAACCTTACTATTGAAGGTGGTGTAGTAAAACCCAGTATTGGTGATAATATCTGGGGACCATATTTAGCTGCTCAAGCCGAACTTCCTATATTTAATAGAAAACAAGGGGAAATTAAAAAAGCAAATGCGCAGCTAGATTATTTGGGGAAAGAAGAAGATAGATTAAAGTTAGTAATTGATTCTGAAATCTCTAATGCACTTCAATATTTTCAAGTAAGGGAAGAACAACTTAAAAGATTTGAAGAGAAACTTCTAGGGCAATCTCAAAATATACTTGAACTAATACAATTTGGCTATCAAAAAGGGAAGCTTTCTTTAACAGATGTCTTAAATGCAGAGCAAAAGAACAGACAGGTAAAAGAAGCATACTTGCAAAGTGTTTTAAATTATCAAATTGCATTTTCCAGTCTTGAATATGCTTTTGGTATCCCGCTAGATGATTTAGGAGATAAAACATAAATTATGAAAAAAACTCTTTTAGCCTTACTGTTTTTTTGTTATTTACTTCCTGCATTTTCACATGGAGATGATGAAGGTTTTTCGGAAGCTAAACAAGAAAAAATAAAAGTAAATAAAGTGGCTATAAAAGCACTTAATGTTGAAACAGCTACTATAAATGAAATTGAAGTAGATGAAAAAGTAAGAACAACAGGACAAATTGAAGAAATACCTACAAATCACTTTGATGTTAACACTCCAGTTCAGGGCAGAGTTTCATCTATTCTTATAAAGCTTGGAGATATAGTAAGAGGAGGTCAAGGACTTGCAGTAATTGAAAGTACTGAAATTGCAAAACTTCAGGCTGATATTGACCAGCTTAAAGCTGAACTTGAGCTTGCTCAAAGTAATTATGATAGAGAAAAAGTTCTATTTGAAAAAAGCATAAGCCCTAAAAAAGATTTTCAAGCAGCTAAAACTCTTTTATCCAGTCAAGAAGCAAAACTCAATGCAGCACAAACCAATCTTCAAATACTTACTCAACAGTCAGCTGATGTAAATTCAGGGACGTTTACTGTGAAGGCTCAAAAGTCTGGAACTATAGTAGAAAATAAAATTACGGTTGGGCAAATAGTTGGTTCTAATCAGCTTTTATTTCATGGGATAGATCTCTCTACAGTATGGGCTAGTGCAGATATTTATGAAAGAGACTTAGGAAAGGTTATGTTAGGTCAAAATGTATATGTAACACTTGACGGAATACCAGACAAAATCTTTGAAGGAAAACTTACGTATATAGGTTCAGTAATTAACGAAGCTACAAGGACATTACCAGTTAAAGCAACACTTACAAATAAAGAAGATCTTTTAAAACCTGGTGCTTTTTTACAACTTATAATCCACACAGGACAAAAGAAAAAATCAATAGTTATTCCAAAGACTTCTTTAATTGAAAGAGATAAAGAAGGTACTGAAGGAAAGCATGACCATTTGGTTTATATAAAAACGGGAGATAAATACATACCCAGAAAAATACAGGTAGAATCACATGATTCTGATTCGGTAGAAGTTTTATCTGGTCTTGCTGCTGGTGATGTCGTGGTTATAAATGGTGCTTATCAGCTTCAGTACGGAGAAAGTAAGGATTCTCATGATGGAGAGCATGGACATGGGCATGAACACGAAAAACAAAATAACGGTATTCCAATCTGGGCAGTAATAGGGATAGGCATTTTTGGATTGCTTATAGGCATTTTAATTGGAAAAAGAAGAGGTCAGAAAACGTTGTGAGATTGCTTCGTCGTCTAGCTCACGCTCGGCTCCTCGCAATGGCATGAATAGTTATGTTTAATAAACTTATAAAATGGTCACTTGAAAATAGACTTATTGTTATTGGACTTGGGATAATTTTGTTTATTTTTGGTTCAATTTCAGCAATCAATACCCCTGTAGATGTCTTGCCTGAGTTTGCGCCACCACAGGTAGTAATTCAAACTCATGCACCAGGATATGCAGCAGAAGAAGTAGAAGCACTTGTTACTATTCCACTTGAAAGTGCATTAAACGGAATAGCAAATATAAGGGCAATAAGAAGCAATTCGATAGAGGGATTATCATTTGTTACTGTAGTTTTTGAATGGGGACATGATATTTATAAAGCAAGGCAGTTAGTGGCTGAAAAAACACAACAAGTTGCAAAATCTTTTCCCGTAAGTATCAAACCACCTATTTTATCCCCGATTACTTCACCAATTGGATTTACTTATTTCTTTGCACTTACTAGCAAATCTACATCTTTAATGGAACTTCGCTCTTACGCAGATTGGGAGATAAGAAATAAATTACTTTCAATTCCTGGTGTTGCTAGCGTTTTAGTTTATGGTGGCGACTTAAAGCAATATCAGATTTTAGTTAATCCAAATAAACTTAGACAATATAATTTAAGTTTAAACCAAATAGTTGAAGCTGCAGAACAAGCAAACGCTATTGTTGGCGGTGGATATTTATTAGATTCAGACAAGGAATATTTAATAAGAGGTATTGGGAAAATAAAATCAATTGAAGAACTTGGAGATTCGGTTATTACTGAAAAAGATAGAACCCCAATTTATTTAAAAGATGTAGCAAAAATAAAATTAGGTGCAGCATTTAAAAGAAGTTACGGGAGTGTGAATGGCAAACAAGCAGTTTATGTAATTGTAAATAAACAACCCTGGGTTAATACCCTTGAGATAAGTAAAAGGATTGAATCTACCTTAAATGATATAAAAAAAACATTACCACCTGATGTAAAAATAACCAAAACATTTAATCAGGCAGATTTTGTCAATGTATCCATAAGAAATATTCTTTCTTCAATCTTACAAGGTTCAGTTTTAGTAATTATTGTACTTTTCATGTTTTTGGGAAACTGGAGAACAAGTTTTATAAGTTTAGTTGCAATTCCTTTTTCACTTATTATTGCTATTTTAATATTAAAAGCATTCGGACAGACAATTAACGGAATGACGCTTGGTGGGCTTGCTGTAGCTGTTGGTGAAATAGTAGATGATGCAATTATTGATGTAGAAAATATATATAAGAGGCTTAGACAAAACAAATTAAGTCCTAATCCAAAACCAGCTCTTGAAGTTATATTTAATGCCTCATGTGAAGTTAGAAATTCTGTTGTTTATGGAACTTACATAATTACGATTGTATTTATTCCTGTTTTGTTTTTAACTGGCTTAGCCAAGCAAATATTTACTCCATTAGCATGGGCTTATATACTTTCACTTTTTGCTTCCTTATTTATCGCATTAACTTTGACACCTGCAATGTGCTTTTATCTTTTGTCTAAAGGAGAAAACCTTCCTGACCATGAACCTGACATTGTAATCAAATTAAAAGAAAAATATTTAAAACTTTTAAACCATGTCTTACATAAACCAAAAAGTTTGTTTATTATTACAGTTGCTTCTTCGATTGTTGCAATTGGAGTTTTTATGTTTTTAGGTCGTTCTTTTTTACCTGAACTAGGTGAAGAAAACCTTGTTATTATGGCTTATACTCCACCTGGCAGTAATCTTAAAGTTACACAAAGAATTGCTCTAACTATAGAAAAAATATTGCTTGAGCACCCTGAAGTAAAAAGTGTAGGTAATCGTGCTGGCAGGTCTGAAACTGATGATGAGGCTATATCTTCAAACCTAAGTCATTATGATGTAACTCTACAATCAGGATTAGCACAAGCGAAGAAAGAGAAATTAATTAAAGAAATAAGGAAAGACTTTGAACAAATCCCCGGTGTTGTAGCTATTATAAGGTCGTTTATTACAGAAACGATGGAGCATGTCCTTTCAGGAAATAGAGCACCCATTGTATTAAAACTATATGGAAATGACCTTACATTATTACGCAAGTATGCAAATGAAATTAAAGATGTACTTAAAACTATTAGAACCTTAAATGAAGTTGAAGTAGAACCAATTTCAAACATACCGCAGATTCATATAGAAATTAAGAGAAAAGTTGCCAGCAGATACGGTTTAAAAGTAGGTGAACTTTTGAAAACTATTCACATAGCATATAACGGAACTGCTACTGGTCAAAGAGTCATAGAAGGGCAGAAAGCATTTGATATTTTTGTTTGGTTTGAAGAACCGTATAGAAACAATTTAGAGGTAATAAAAAATACTTTAATAGATACACCCAGTGGAATTAAAATACCTCTTGGACAATTAGCTGATATAACAGAGGCAAAAGGTCCAAATATTATAAACAGGGAAAAAGCCTCAAGAAGAATTGTAATTCAGGCAAATGCTAACAAAAAAGATATCTCACATGCTGTAGAAAAAGCACAAAGTCTTATTTATAAAAATGTCTCTTTGCCTGCTGGATATAGCGTTGAGTTTGAAGGGGAATATCAACAACAAAAAGAAACAAACCAAAAGTTGTTTTTACTCAGTACGCTTGTACTCTTACTGATTTATCTTTTACTTTCACTTGCATTTAAGTCCTTTAAAATAGCTACTATTATTATGACAAACCTACCATTTGCATTAATTGGTGGAGTATTTGTAATTGCTTTAACTGGTGGAATATTAAGCATCGCTAGTGTTATTGGGTTTATAACTTTATTTGGATTATCAACGAGAAATAGTATTTTACTTGTGAATAGATTCGTTGATATTCAAAAAGAAAATCCCAAACTTTTAATTGATGAAGTTATAAAAAAAGGTGCATTAGATAGATTTTCACCAATTATGATGACTGCTCTAGCTGCTGCATTTGCAATGCTTCCTCTTGCGCTTTTCCCCGGTACAGGAAGGGAAATAGAACATCCACTTGCAATAGTAATTCTTGGGGGCATGTTCTCAGCTACTGCTTTGACACTACTTGTTATACCTGTGGTTTATAAGAGGTTTGTGAAATAGTCCTTCCTTTTGATTAGTCTACTGCCCCATAGTGTATGCTCACCGGAGACGGGTCCGACTTTGGCGGAAAATCTGAACTAGAATAATACTGGAAAAGCATTATATCTTTGACTGAGTTACATAGATATTTTAAGCGCTTGACTTTATTCTAATTTAATAGCTTTGCACATATTTTTGAACTCTTTCCATTCAGTCGGTGACAATATTTCTTTTGATTCACCTTCTTCTTGAAATAACTTTATTCTTTCACTTGTTTTTGGATGTGAAGAAAAATAAGAAAGTAGTTCAGAGTTAGAAGCACTATCTTTCTCATACTTTTTTTCTGCTCTTTTAAAAAAATCAGCTAATGCAGTTGTTTTAATACCTACTTTATGTAGTGTTTTTGTTGCATATATATCGGCTGTATTCTCATCTTTTCTGCTATATGCAGAGTTAACAAATGCTTGTGTGACACTTGTGACAAAACCTAAACTATCATTATGTCTACCACCGATCAATAAAAGCCCGCCTAAATTACTAATGAATCGTTTCTCAGGATGTTTAGCTCTGATATGCCCGACTTCATGAGCTATTACACCAGCAATTTCATTAGAAGAGTCTGCAAAACTAATTAATCCACAACACAATATTATTCTTTTACCAGGGAGTGCGTATGCATTTACAGACTTATCATTAGTTACAAATATATTTATGTCTTCTGAATTTAATCTGTTAGCTATTTTATGAATAACTTGATCATTTGTAGAAGCTACAATTTTATATTTTCTTAAATAAGGATTCATTATATTTTTGCCTATGTCGTCTGTAATAAACGAAGGTATTATTTTCAATATTTCTCCAGAGAATGTTGGCACTACCCAGAAAGGTATTAATGCAAAACATAAAACAACAATTCCCATAAAGATAAGCGTTTTCCACCCAGCAATAATGTCTTTTTTTATTGAATGGAAGTTGTTTAATTCTTTGGAAAGGCTTTGATAAACATTGCTGTCTTCAATATAAATCCGAGCTTCAGTATCATGCTCAGTATTGCAAATAATTGCTGGTTTGTTTTCTGAGTGTATTTGAAGGAGCTTTAATGATTTAAGAGACCAATTGAATACTTCTGTACCATCTTTAATTCTTCCAATAATGCTTTTGTCTGCTATAGTAAAATTAACTTCATGTGAAGAGCTTGTCTTTCCATCAAAGAAAGTTGCACGCATATTTAAAATCCCAAGTCTTCACTTAGATGCATTTCATCTGCAAACTCTTCTCCTGTAGCTCCAACATTAATCTTGCTTTGAAATAGCTCTAAATTATTTAGGTCACCAATTACATAAAAGTTGTTAGCAAAAAACCTGGCATTATTATTTAAAATGATAGGACCTCCAAGTCCAAATGTGAAGATAATAATGAAAAAGTTTTTTGTCTTTAGCTTAAAAAGATCAAGCCATTCAAAAGTCGTCTTAAAGCTAATATCATTTATTCTTGTACATTGAGAAAGATAGTTTAACAATTTCGCATGGTACCATTTTCTTGATAATCCTAATGTTGGAATTGTTAATAGGAGTGTAATTAAATTAGTAAAAATAATGCTATTAAAATCTCTATTTTGAACAGAATCATCAAAGGTAAATCTTGTGTTGCCTAGATATAAATTTTGAATAATATATTTGTACTCCATCCTTCTTAAAATTGGAGAAAGTAAACCTAGTGTTAATAGATTTAAGCCGTGCCTAAGGAAAAAAGCCATTAATGAAAACTTTATTAAGGAGCCTTCCAATCTTCCTCTAATTCCTTTCCATGCTATTCGAGAAATTTTATATTTATAGGATTTATATATAGCAGCAAATATAAATGGAAAAAAAAGAACCGGAAGTACGTAAGATATAAATTTTATCCCCATTGAAAAAGTCGGTGTAATTTTAGCAAAGTGAACATATAAAGCAAACAATGGTATTCCAATTATTATACTTATAAGTAATGTATAAGCAGACAATTTAACAAATCCTCTAAAAAGTTCTACTCCTGTTCCTCTATATTCAAACCGATGTTTTGCTAATTCATAACTTCCAACAATATAATTTCTTAGGCTTGTTTTGCCCCAAAATTGATAGATTCCCAAAGTTAAAATATTTAGAAAAAAGTTTTTAATCCATATTTTGTAGACATCTCCTGTTTCACCATCGTAGTTTAGACTTTCTGTTATTTCACGAGCATTTATATTACTACTATTGGAAATATCACCACGATCTTTAGATAAAATTCCTCTTAATGATACAGGTACTTTATTTATATTATCCATAACAATATATCCTTAATGATAACTTTTAGTTTATTGAAGCGCCATCGTTTTTAGCTAGTTGGGGGGAAAGTTTTATAGGTGTTGTACCCGCAAGTTCTCCAATTACATTAACCAGTTCTGCATTTGAAGGAAGCACCACTTTTGTATTGTTCTTAAGTGAGGTTTCTACAGTTTCAAGTTTACGTAAAACCTGTGCATTGCCTGTAAAATATTTGTTTGCAGCTTCATTAACGAGCTTTATCGCTTCAGCTTCTCCCTCGGCTTCTAATATTCGGGCTTGTTTTATACCTTCAGCTTTTTTAATTTCAGCCCTCTTTGTTCCATCTGCAGTTGTTTCCATTGCTGTAGCAAAATCAACTGCTGCTATTTTTTCATTCTCAGCTTTAACAACTTTATTCATTGTCTCCTGAACATCTTTTGGTGGGTCTATCTCCTTTAATTCAGTTCTTACTATTTCAATCCCCCAATTTTGAGTCTCATTTTTTAATACTTTAAGAAGCTCATCATTAATTTTCCCTCTTTCACTATTCGCTGACTTTAAAGTTAGTGTGCCTATTATATTTCTTAAAGTAGTTCTAGCTAAATTCACGATTTGGCTTTGTACATTGTAGACATTGTAAATTGAGTTTTTTACACTTTCTTCGCCGGTTTTAACCTTAAAATAAACTTGTGCATCAACTCTAGCGTTTAAATTATCAAAGGTTATTATTTCTTGTGGTTCAGCATCAATCATTTGTTCAGTTATATTTTCAACGTGCATGCTTTCAACTATTGGAATGATCCAATGGAAGCCTGGCTCAGCAAATCTATGGTATTTACCTAATCTTTCAATTAATCCTCTATGCGTTGGTCTCATAATTCTTATTCCAAATAAGAAGAGAACCATTGTAACCAAAAATACAATAAATCCAACACTATATATTTGAATTAATCCATTTGGCGTTTCCATCTTTTACCCCTTAGCTGCTTACTTTAATTAAAGTATTAAGAATATACCCTTATTTTGAAACTCTTAACGATTATATAATCTGGGATTTTTAGAGCTTAGTATTATTTTAAATTTACTGCTTTTAGCTCTTATCTAAAAAAAGCTTTATGTTTTTAGGAGGGTGGCTTGATCCTATAGAGCTAGATTCGTTTATTGGAGAGCAGATTTTTAATTGAGAAAAAATCAATCAATAGGTGCACCAGCCATTACTGCTCCATTGAGATCCATATAGACTTCTATATGCGACATACCCTCTGTAGTCATAAATGTCATACTATGCATGTCATCGTTGAAACCAATCATGCCATCTCCATCTTCATCAAGATCAATAATCATTCCACTTTGAGGTTCTATAAAAATTATCATTCCATCAGCAGGGTGAACATCAGTTACAGCATGTCCATCCATACCATTATTTCTCCAGAATAAAGTAAATGATGCATCAAATCCTTGATTATCAAGTTCTCTTTCAAGATCGTTAGCAAAGTCATCACAATCGTAAGTCGTTGGTACGTACTCCATAGCTGGTACAGTGCTCATGCTGAGGGCATCCTCAAGCAGGGTATTAAAATTCCCACTACTTGTACCACCAGAAGAGGTCGTGACCACTACTTCTCCAGATGTACCTCCACTAGAAGTGTTTACTGCACCTCCTGAGGAAGAAGCAACAGGGCAAAGTTTGCTAATATCTGTAAAAATATTGAAAGTAGAATCAACAAATACTTGCGAGTTAGTAAACAAAGAAAGACCTAATTCATCGCCCATTGATGGATCAAAGGGTCTCTGTGTAAAAGAATTAATCGTAGGAAAATTATTTAATGTAACTGTAGAACTCATATCTCCGAAGATTTGAACTGTAGTACGAGTCCCTGTTTCAGAGCTATTTGCTGCAGGACCAACTTCAAAAATACCACCAGGAAAACCAACTGGAGGAGTAAAAGTAAGTTCAATATCCTTGCACCCATGTACACTAAATGTATCTAAGACACTTTGTGAATCTTCAAATGGGAAAAAGCCGGTACCAAGTATTATCATTGAAAGCCCCCCAAAATTAATCCTGGTTTTCAGTGTGCTTGTCCTGCTCCTAGCACTTTTGGGTTGAAGAGGGGGAATACCGCCAATCACAACACCATCCTCTTTATTACAGGAGCTAATTGTTTTCCTTTCACACTCTTCAAGTGGAACAGTTAAGCTGCTATCCTGACAACAATAAAATAATTCACAAATATCACCAATTCCATTTTTATCCGTATCCACTTGATCTGGATTATTTGTAAGAGGACAATTATCCTTTTTTCCAGCTATACCATCATCATCAGGATCTTCATCACAAATATCGGGTACTTTATTGTCATCTGTGTCTAGTATGGCTATTTCGTTAAGATCATCTATTGTACCTTGAAGATCATTAAAGATTTGATCTGCTAAATTGTCTTGGATGCATATTTTTCTTTTTGAATTAGCACAACTTCTACTTGTAATTATCTTTGCTGCTTGGTCTAATTTGAGCAGACTGGTTTGTAGTTTAGAAACACATGCAGTACCTGGATTAGAAACTGCTGTGCTTAACTGCTTTATAGCTAAGTCAATTATTCTTGATATATAACTGGTGCCTTTAATTGTTTTAAGTTTCGATTGAACTTTTGTTAGCGTAGAGATGCCATTAGGGATTACATTTGCATCGTTTTCATTAAGTGCAGAAGCGGTCACAACTGTAATAAGAGCAAATACTAAAATTAAAATTATTGTTTTGATAGTTACCTTCATATGTTTTACCTCAGCATTTTTTTATAATTAATACTTTTAATTCATGCTATCTTTATTCTGTAAATAGTGGGTGTTTTATAGTATAAAATAATTCTTTAGGATGATAAAGAAACTGTTCTTGAAATTAGACAATAAGAGGAAGGTCGCTGAATTAAAACCTACGGTCCATTTGATCTACCTTTCTTTAAGTAAATAGATAACTGCAAAAAAGAAAGGATATGAAAACTTTTTGAGGAATGACATCTTCGATTTGTTAGCATACCCAAAGAAATCTATGATAAATTTATACTTAGTTATATGAAACACAATATTTACTTTTTAATCAAATCATTTTCTATCTTATTATTGTTCTTTCTATTGTTACCTTTTCATTCACTTGCCCAAAGCCTTGCACCTATTCCAGATGTAGGTGAGGGAGTATGTGTTTCTAATTGTGGGGATAGTACATCCATGGATTCACAGCCTACAATGACATCAGAACCATTGACCATTTCTATAATAACCAACAATTTGCAAACCATTATTAGTTTGGAAAATCAGGCATTAAAGAAAATAAAAGAAAAGGAATATGCCGAAGCCGAGTCGTTCATTAATAATTCAATCGAATCCTTAAATGATGCTAAAACTATTCTTTATACAGATCCTGAATTAGAACAATTTAGAAATGAGAAGCCAGAAGTAATATCAAAAATAAATAAGTCTATAGAAAAATCATTAAAGAGTCTTGAAAAAGCATCTTCACTCATTGTTCGTGTAAATAATCCCGAAACAGAAGAAGGATTCCTCTCAAAACTAATTAAGGATGTAAAAAAAGCCTTGCTAGATGGAAGAAGAAGTGTACGGCATACGCATAGTATTGCAGTTGCAGGTGTTCGAGGATAAAGTCTCCCGCTAGTTTCCGCCTTTGGCGGGAAGGAAGTTCGACCTTGTATCGGCAATGAGAAGCCTTATGTTTTTAGGAGGGTGGCTTGATTGCACAGAGTCGGATTTTGTTTATTTAGTTCTTCTCCTTAAATCAGATGGATCGGCATGGTAGGCTGGGGTCCATGACTTTGCGGGCACTATCAGCACCAGCAATTGGTAGTCCGGTAGGATCGATCAAGCCAATTTGAGCTAGCACACCTGCCTGATCCCAGTAAATATGCTCATGGGCTATTTTCCCCTCTTCAACTTTAACAATGACAGCTACAGCCATTTCGACTTTTTTGCCAGTGGGTGCTATGCCCGGTAACATCC
>JAHFBE010000046.1 GCA_023250205.1 Candidatus Melainabacteria bacterium
CTTCTGCTGTTTGTTTGTCTAAAGATTCAGTTGATCCGTTTAATACTAAAGTGATAAGGGCAAGTTCGGGTGCAATATTTAATATGCCAACATTTACTATTGATAATTTTGCTTCTTTTTGCAGTAAGATAAAAGTAAATAAATATAGAATCGTTGCTACTAAAGTAAATGCAAAAAAGACTTTAAATGATTTGAATATTTCTACTCCCAGTCTATTTTTGTTTGGCAATGAAGGAAGTGGATTGTCTGAAAAAGCAATTAATCTGGCAGATGAAGCTATTAAAATTCCTCAATCAATAAAAGTAGAGTCATTAAATCTTGGGGTTTCAGTAAGTTTGATTTTATGGGAATTGTATAGGTGTAAAGGTTAGGATAATGGAATCCAAAGTTAAGTGAATAAAAATATGGGAGCTATATTAGCTGTTGATTATGGTACAAAAAGAATTGGGTTAGCGATCTCTGATCCTGGGAAAGTATTTGCCTTTCCTTGTGCTGCTATTGAAAATAAAGGCTTTGCTTATATACTTTCACAAATCAACGGATTAATTCTAGAAAAAGAGGTTGAACTGATTCTTGTAGGAATGCCATATAATATGAATAAAAAGATGTCTGATGAAAAAAAAAATGAAATGGAGATTAATATTGAAAATTTTATTAACAAACTTCAAAAATCGATTTCAGTGCCTATTAAAGTTGTAGATGAAAGATTGAGTTCATTTGCAGCAGAGGAAAAATTAAAAGAAGCTGGTATATCAGCTAAAAAGTCAAGAAAGTATGTAGATTCTGAAGCAGCAAGATTGCTTCTTGAGGAATTTCTTCCAAATACTTAAAAAGTTATTCTTTAGATTGATGTAGCAAAATATCTATTTTGTTAGAATTAAGCCTAAGAAAGCTAACTTATTATGAATAGCAAAAAGAACTATTTGACGGACTCTGATTTTGCAAATGATAAAGAGTCTTCTAGCCTTGAGCACAGCCCAAAAAAAGAAAAAATCAGGCTTTATCTTGGTTATGCTCCTGGAAAAACTACTGCGTTAAATGGATTGGTAATGAGAGCACTTGGTGCAGAGCTAAAAGTAAAAATAATTTTATTTTCCAAATGTCCTGAAAACACCAGTGAATCAAAAATATATCAAATATTAAAAAAACAATTCTTGGGCAGATTTGATTTCTTCTTTGCAGGAACATCAAGAATAAGGGAAGATGGAAGTTTTAGATTTTTTGGAGATGCTGATGGATGGACTTTACAGGATCAGTTAAAGCTTGAGCAGGGTCTAAAGCAACTAACAGTAGATATAAGCTCTGGAGAATATGATTTATTATGTGTTGATGAGCTTACCGATCTTTTGTATCACAAAGAACAAAGAGTTCCTGAAAAAACCGCTAAGAAGATCTTTGGAAACATTAACTCTAGTACGTCGGTTGTAATAACCGGGCATTTATGTCCTGAATGGCTTAAGGAGTTTTCCTCAACAGTTGTTGAAGGAAAAGCATATAAACATTACAAAGGATATACAAAGGGAATAGAGTGGTAATCCATTTTACTTAATGTACTCTTCCTAGGCTTTATATCATATAATACTTGCATGGCTGCCAACAAAGATTCAGATAATGGAATAATTCATGCAATGATAATTGCATCACAAAAAGTAGTTGATCTTATGGGAAGAGATCTAACCAATCACTTTTTAAAATTCAAAGTTTCATTGGTAAATGTTGCACCAGCACAGTTCTATGGACCTGATGCAATCTCTCTTGTCTTAGAAGGAAAGCAAAATGATATTAAAACTAGCTTGAGTCAGCTGAAAAAAATTTGTTATCAAAAAGAAATTGGAATTGAATCTAAGCCAGTTGTGTCTATTCCTCCTGTTTTAAAAGGCTATTTGCTTGATATGGAAAATGATATTAAATTTGAAAAGATATTTTCTTATTGCTCAAAAGAATATCTGGAGTATTGCAAACTGAATAATATAAACCCACACCCAGAAGTTCTTGAGGCAATTAAAAAATAAAAATCTACTTTTTCCCAGATTCCTGCAGGAGCTTGTTTACTTCTTTTTTGAAGTCGCCGTTTAGTTCTTTTAGTTTTATTTCAATAAGTTCAACAATTTCATGGTTTGCAACCTCTCTTACTACTTTAAAAACCATATCACGTACGGTTTTGTCAGGATCAGCAATTGCATCAACCAGAAAACTAAATAATATTGAGTCATGAATATGTGATTCTTTGATGAAATTCCTGATTGCAATAATTGCACCAAGTTTTATTTCTCTGGATTGAGATGGAGATAATCTTTGTGTAAAGTTATCGCACATCTCTATAGAAAATAATTTTCTTGAATTATTGTCTTTTTGTTTTAAGTTCTTTGTTGCCATTTTAGTATTATTGTATAGTGCAAAACGGATTCAAATTTCTCTTTTAATATTTTGCATCATAATTAAGCAGCTTGTATATGAATATTAAGAGTTATCTAAAAGGTTAAATATATAATTTCTCTAGGCTTTACCCTATTTTCAGTTTAAGGAGGTATCTACTATTCCTTTAAATCTGGTGCTTTTCGGGGCTACACTTAAAGAAGAATTAACAATTATATTCCAAATCTTTTGTAGAATATAAACAATGATTTGTTGAGAAAGTTAAAGGATTAAATGTCTACACCAAGAATAAAAAAAGTTTCAATAATTGTTCCTGTATACAACGAAGAGACGAGCATAAAAGTTTTATTAGATGAGCTTGAGTATTTCTTTAAAGAATTTAATTATCTGTATGAAGTTATTTTTGTAGATGATGGTAGCAAAGACTATTCCTATACTGTATTAAAAGATGCAGCTATAAAAAATCCTAATTATAAGGTTGTTAGATTGAGAAGAAATTATGGTCAAAGTGCTGCGATGTTGGCAGCAATTGATTATGCAACTGGTGATGTTGTTGTTCCTCTTGATGCGGATTTGCAAAATGATCCAAATGATATTCCGAAGCTTTTAAATCTTATTGAAGAAGGGCATGATCTGGTTAGTGGTTGGAGGAAAAACAGACAAGACAGGGCTTTAGATAGAAAGCTTCCATCAATGATTGCTAACAAGTTAATTTCATATGTATCAGGAATAAAATTACATGATTATGGATGTTCACTAAAAGCATACAGAAAAGATATCCTTGATGGGGTTCGATTATATGGTGAATTGCATAGATTCCTTCCTATTTGTGCATCCTGGAATGGGGCAAAAGTTACTGAATTAGAGGTTAATCATAGACCTCGAATGTTTGGTAAGTCTAAATATGGCTTAGGTAGAACATATAAAGTTGTTTTAGATCTTATTGTTTTAAAATTTTTGTCAGATTTTTCCACTAAACCAATTTACTTCTTTGGTGGATTCTCAATGTTCTGTTTTGCTTTTTCAGCTTTATTGGCAACGTGGTCATTGTACTTAAAAATATTTCAAAATATAGATTTGGATGGAACTCCTTTATTGATTTTTTCTGCAGTTTTTGTCATTGTTTCAGTTCAGTTTTTATTAATGGGAATACTTGCAGACTTAGTTATGAGAACATATTTTGAATCACAAGGTAAGAAAACATATCAAGTTAGAGAGTCTATGAATCTTCAGCATGATTATAGGCCAACTCAAACTACAAGATAATAAATCATTGGAGATACCCCTGAATTAGCTGGAAATGTTCTACAATATCCTGAATTCTATACCTAAATGTTGCCTTTTCAGTGTTTTTTGTCGATATTATAATTAACCTAAAAAAAATAAGTTACTTTGTTATTGTCGAGTTAACTTAATAAAGTAATAAAGCAAAATAGATTAGTAAAATGCATCGGAAAATAAATCTTAAATAGTAAAGAAATGCGTAATAATTTACCAGGTGAAATTCTTGTTGGAGTAGTAGTATTCGGACTATTACTTTTAATATTGGTACCACTTCCTACCTGGCTGATGGACATAGCTTTAGCAACTAATATTTCATTTGCGATTGTTACTTTAGGAATCTCTTTGTATATTTCTCGACCACTGGATTACGCTGTTTTACCATCGGTACTTTTAATCACTACCTTATTGAGATTGTCTTTAAATATTGCTGTTACAAGACTTATATTGTCACAGGGTTATGCTGGAGAAGTAGTAAATGCCTTTGGAAATTTTGTTGCTGGAGGAAATCTTGTTGTAGGTATTATTATTTTCATTATTATTACCGTTGTCCAGTTCATCGTGGTTACTAAAGGTGCTGAGAGAATTGCTGAAGTCTCTGCAAGATTTGCATTGGATGCAATGCCTGGAAAGCAGATGTCAATTGATGCTGATTTTAACGCAGGTTTAATAAGTAGTGAAATTGCAAAAACAAGAAGGTCTGACCTTGAAAGAGAATCTTCATTTTACGGAGCAATGGATGGTGCAAGTAAATTTATAAAAGGTGATGCTATTGCTGGTATTATTATCACCCTTGTAAACATTACAGCAGGTTTGACAATTGGTGTAACTCAAAAAGGATTAGATTTAGGACAAGCCGCAAACAAATATACAGTTTTAACTGTTGGTGATGCATTATCCGCACAGGTTCCAGCTCTTATTCTTTCTATAGCAGCAGCTATTATTGTCACAAGATCTACGTCAAGTGCTGATAGTTTAGGTAGAGATATTAGTGCTCAGATAATGAATAAACCAAGTGCTCTTGCCTTGGCATCAGGATTGCTTTTCTTGATTGGGTTTATGCCTGGTCTCCCAACTTTTGCTTTTATTGTTCTTTCAACTATTATAGGTGGTATGGCTGCATATACTTTTACAAAGAGAGCTCAAGAACAAAAAGCAACTCAGGAGCAATCTGTTGGAGAACCTAAAGTAAATCCAAGCAGTCCGGATATGATGTATTCATTGCTTGAAGTTGATAATCTTGCTATATGGGTTGGAAGAAATTTACTTGATATTGCAGATCCAGCAAGGCAAGGTACTCTTGTTCCTGAAATTGCTTCATTAAGACACCAACTTACTTTGAACCTTGGTTATGTTTTACCGGCAGTTAGAATTATGGATGCCCCAAGTCTAAACGCAAATGAATATAGAATTGTAATCAGAGATACAACTGTAGCTTCTAGTGAAGCATATCCTGACAGAATGCTTGTTTTAAGAGAGTATTGGGATCGAGTATATTCAGAACCACCACCAGGAGGGCTGCCTGGCTGGGATGCTGCATTGCAGGAACCTGCATATTGGGTTGATCCTGATTACTTACAGCAGATTGACTGGCAATACCCTGCAACACCAGCAGTAAGAGTTGTTACTGCTCATCTTGCTGAAGTTGTCAGAAGAAATATTGATGAATTACTTTCCAAAGCTGATGTAAAAAAGGTTCTTGATCAGGCAAAACAAAAAGATGCTCAGCTTGTAGAAAATCTTGTACCCGGACTAATTAGTGTGGGTGATTTGAGACGTGTCTTTGTAAATATGTTGAAAGAAAGAGTCTCAATTCGAGATATTCAATTTATGCTAGAAAGACTAGAAGATTTATGTAGTGGTATCAAAGATCCAGATCTACTTTCTGAAAAACTTAGAATTACACTTGGTAGGCAAATTTGCCTTGAGTTTGCTACGCCTGAAAAACAAATCTATTCAATCGCGTTTAATCCTACTGTAGAACGTAAGCTGGAAGAATCTTTGCAACGGGTTGAAAACAATCTTGTTTTGATTCTAGATCCAAGACAGATACAACAATTGGTTACAATGATTTCTAAATCGTCAAAGAGAATAAATGAAAGATATGGAAGAAGACCGGTTTTAATTTGTGGACCGGGATTAAGATTGCCGCTTTATAGATTGTTAGAGCAATTTGATCCACATATCCATGTTCTTTCTTATGCAGAACTTTCTCCCGACTTTAACGTTCAAGTCTTAGAAACAATCGGTGATGAGGTTAATCAGACAGGAGCTGCGGCACCAGCTGCTTAGAGAAGGATAGGAAAATTGGGATAAGGGGATTGGAATTGTGGAAGAACTAATAGATGAAAATTATATAAAAGACTTAGATTCAGCAGTTCAGGAGTTGTTGAGCAAAAATGAACTTCGCAAGTGGACTGGCTATGTTAATAAAGTTGTTGGTTTGCTGTTGGAAGCAAAGCTCCCTGGTGCAATGGTTGGAGAGTTGTGCAATGTAATTACCGATCATGGTGATGTAAAACCTGCTGAAGTTGTTGGTTTTAGAGGTGATACCTCATTGCTTCTTTTACTTGTTGATGGAAAAGGAGTACATCAGGGCAGTAAGATTGTTCAGACAGGAAGACCTATAGAAGTTTTGGTTGGAGATTCCTTGCTGGGAAGAATCTTAGATGCATTTGGTAATCCTATAGATGGGAAACCTTTAGAAGGAAATCTTGTTCCTAGAGCACTTGATGCTCCTCCTCCAGAAGCATATGGACGTCCAAGAATTGATACTGTTTTTTCTACTGGTGTAAGAGTTATTGATGGTTTATTAACTCTTGGAGTTGGTCAGAGAATTGGAATATTTTCAGGATCAGGTGTTGGTAAAAGTACTACGCTAGGTATGATTGCAAGATATGGAGACGCTGATATAAATGTAATTGCGCTGGTTGGAGAAAGAGGAAGAGAGGTTCAGGATTTTATTGAAGTAAGTTTAGGAGAAGAAGGATTAAAAAAATCTGTTGTAATTGTTGCTACTTCTGATCAACCTGCAATGTTAAGAGTTAAATGCCTTTTTGCTGCTACAACAATTGCTGAATACTTTAGGGATCAGGGGAAAAATGTTTTGCTTATGGCTGACTCAGTAACAAGACTTGCAATGGCCGCAAGAGATGTTGGGCTTTCCGTTGGAGAACCTCCTACAATGAAAGGTTATACTCCATCTGTATTTGCAATGCTACCAAGAATTTTAGAAAGATCGGGAAGATCTAAAGCAGGTGCTATTACTGCAATTTATACAGTACTTGTTGAGGGTGATGACTTTAACGAACCAATTGCAGATGCCGCAAGAGGTATTTTAGATGGACATATAATTTTATCCAGAGCAATTGCTGCAAAAAATCATTTCCCATCAGTAGATGTTTTAAGTAGTGTAAGCAGGCTTTTCCCAGAACTTGCTAATAAAGAACATCAGGATTCAGCCGGATTTATGAGGAATATGATTGCTACATATAATAATGCAGAAGATTTAATAGCTATTGGTGCTTATGAAAAAGGCTCTGATCCTAGAATTGATAAAGCTGTTCTTTTAAAGCCTGTAATAGACTCATTTTTACAACAGGGTATTTATGAAACTACTGGGGTTGATGAAACTATTAAATTGATTTCTACTATTTACCAAAAAGCCAAATAATATAGACAAAAGACTATAAATAGTTGACTACATTTTAAGAGATTCAAAGTTTGTTTAAGTATAGAGTCTATAATCTATGGTTTTTGATTGGTTTTGAGTGTAAACTGTAATATCTATGAATTTTTCTCCCGAAGAAAGACATAAAAATATTATTTTATCTGCTGAGTTGGCCAAGGAAGACCTGGATGTTGTTAGATATCCAGATGATTTGGAAGAAGACTGTTTCCCACAAGTTGATGAGTTAATGTTTAAAGCACGTAGAGCATGCGCTGTTTTTACTCAATATTCTCAGGAAATGGTTGACAAAATTGTTTATGCAGTTGTAAGAGCTGCAATAAATTCTTCAAAAGAATTAGCAAAGCTTGCTGTTGAAGAAACCAGGATGGGTTTGTATGAGGATAAGATTTTAAAAAATATAGTTGCAAGTGAGTTCCTTTATTATCAAATAAAAGATAAAAAGACTGTAGGTATAATTAGAGAAATTAAAGAAGAACAAATGGTAGAAGTTGCAGAACCTGTAGGTGTGATTGCAGCTTTGACTCCTGTTACTAATCCCACAAGCACAGTTATTTATAAATCAATTATTGCTCTTAAGACTAGAAATGCAATTGTATTTAGTCCACACTTGATGTCTAGTAAGTGTGTTGCACGTACTGTAGAAGTATTATATAAAGCTGCTCTTGAAGCTGGTGCCCCAGAAGGTTGTATTGGGGTGTTGAAAAGAAATTCCAAACTTCGCAAGCAAACAAATTATTTAATACACCACAAGGAGGTTGATCTGGTTTTTGCTACAGGTGGAACTACGATGGTTAAAGTCTCTTATAGTAGTGGTAAGCCTGCTATTGGTGTTGGTGCAGGAAACACTCCTGTTTATATGCATAAATCTTGCAATGTCTCGTCTACTGTAATGGATATTTGCATTTCAAAGACTTTTGACAATGGAACAGAATGTCCATCTGAACAAACCATAGTAATTGATAAAGAAATATATGATACAGCAATTAAAGAATTTGAAAAGATAAAATGCTATATTTGCACAAAGGAAGAAATAAACAAATTGACACCAGTTGTTATTGATCCTGACACTGATTCAATGAATTATAAATTTGTAGGTAGGGAGGCTTTCAAAATAGCTAAAGAAGCTGGTTTAGAAATACCAACAGATACAAAAATATTAATTTGCCAGCTAGATTCTAGAAATCATCCTCTGCTTAAAGAAAAACTAATGCCAGTTTTAGCTATTCTCAAAGCAGATTCTGAGGTGGATGCTCTAAATAAATGTTTGCTTGTTAATTACAATGGTGGAACAGGTCATACTGCAGGAATATTTTCTGAGGATGAAAGCGTAATTTTAAAATTTCAAAATCTTATAAACTCAGGGAGAATTATAGTAAATCAACCAACATCTTTGGGTGGACTGGGAGGTCTTTATAATAATTTGCCCACAACTCTTAGTTTTGGTTGTGGTACAGGTGGCGGGAACAGCACATCTGATAATGTAAATATCTACAATTTGCTAAATATTAAAAGAGTTCCTAGAAGACAAGTTGTCCCAATGGCTTTTAATACTCCTGAAAAAATTTATTTTGATAGGGGATCAATAGATATTTTAAAAGAGTTAAATTATAGTAACATCTTTGTTTTGTGCAGTAAATATATAAGGAAATCAGGAATTCTGGAAAAAATTGTCTCAATACTTCCACAGGAAAGCAAGTATTCAGTTTTCTCTGAGGTTGAGGCTGAGCCTTCACTTGACTTAATTCTAAGAATAGTTAATCAGATTAAAAATCAGGATATTGATTGTTTTATTGCTCTTGGTGGCGGATCAGTTATTGATGCTGCAAAAGCTGTAAGATTGTTCCATGAATTTCCAAATTTAAATTTAAATGATCTTACTGTTGACTTTGTTGATTTTCGAAAAAGGGCAATTAATTTTCCTGAATCTTTCAGAACAAAATTGATTGCTATTCCTACGACATCAGGCACTGGTAGTGAAGTAAGCCCTGTACTAGTAGTTAAAGATAATGATAGAAAAATCTCGATTGTAGATTCTATGCTGATTCCTAATATTGCAATTGTAGATTCAGATCTTGTAAGTGATTTGCCTGAAGAAATAACTGCAAATTCTGGAATTGATGCCTTTACTCATGCGCTGGAATCTTATGTGTCAATTTATTCTTCTGAATACACTGATGGGCTTGCACTTGAAGCAATAAATCTTATATTTGATAATATGCCGGAATTAATTCTAAATCCTACAAACAAAGAATCAAGACAAAAAATGCACAATGCAGCTACTCTTGCTGGACTGGCATTTAGCAATGCTTCTGTTGGTATTAACCATGCTCTTGCTCATGCTCTTGGTGCTAAGTTTAATATTCCACATGGAAAAGCAAATGCAGTGTTTCTTTTAAGCACAATAAGTTTTAATTCTGCAATACCTACAAAGTTTATGCCATTCTCAAACTATAAAAAATATGTTGCTCATGAAAAATATGCAAAGCTCTCAAAACTTCTGGGTGCTAATGGAAATAATATTGAAGAGCTGATTGACTCGCTTAAAACTACAGTAAAAGTCTTGTTGACTAATTCAAAGCTTCCACATAGGGTGGCAAATCTTGAGATTAAGCTGGATGATTATTTAAATGCAATACCTGAGTTGGTTGATAAAGCATTTAGTGATATAAGTTTACGTACTAATCCCAGAATGCCGCTTATGCAAGAATTGAGGGAGATTTTCAGAAATGCCTATTAAACAAAATATAGTTGATATCTTTAGAGGTGAGATGATTTCTAAAGAAATTATAGATACCATTTTTAATGATTTAGAAAATCAATTGTTGGATATGAGAGAAGTTGTGGTTGATATGAAAAACATTTCATTTATTTCAGTCTACTTTCTTGAAAGATTGGAAAAATTTCTTGATAAGGCAAAAGAATTAAATATTCAAATAAAGATCGTTAGTGTTATCCCTGAGATTTATAAAGTCTTTCAAATTAGAAAAAATCAAGAGATTTTATTCTCTTTAAATTGAAATCTCTTTTGTAAGGTTAACTGGCAATCTTCCGCTGCTTGCGGCGTGTTTTCATTAAAAACATTTATGGTGAAGAAGAGGACAATGAAGCTGCTTAGAATAAGCTTATAATAGACATGCTATCAAGCCCTGTCTCCCAGCTCTTTTCCCTTGGATTCTGTGTGAATAAAACAAGCTGTTTTGTCCAGCGGTATCTAGCTCTGAAGAATATATTTTTATTATTCCTGCTCGATCTAGTTGTAAGTAATTTGCTAACTTTAAGTCTACTTTTGGTTTTGAACCAGTAGTGTTCAAAATTGTATCTGATTCTGTTGCTTGAACTATTACATCGGCAACTTCCTGGCTTACCTCATAATTTTTTTGTCCAATTGCAGGACCAATTGCTGCGATAATTTGAGAAGGTCTGGCTAAATAGTTCTCCTGCATAGCAATAACAGCTTTTTCTGCAATTGACATTGCTGTTCCTCGCCATCCTGCATGAACTAAACCAAAGATTTTTTTATCAGGACAGTAGAGTAAAATTGGAACACAATCAGCAGCAGTAACTAAAATAGGGATATTAGTAAGATGAGTGATTATTGCATCTGCTTCAGGAATCTCTTGCTCCTCATTTTCTAAAACAAAAACAGTATCGCTGTGAGTCAGAGGTAGTACTCTTAATGATGTATAACTTAATTCAAGGTTCTTGCATAATGTTTCTCTGTTTTTATCAACGCTTTTATCAGGGAATATTGTTGGTTGATGTTTTCCCAAATTCAAATCATTGGATTTACCTGTAAATAGATGTTTTAAATTAGAGTGTTTTAAGAATTCTGCACATTGCCAACCTTTTATCGGACCACAGTTTGCTTCTTCCCATTCCTTTTTTTGTAATTTTTTAAGGAAAAACATAAGGTAAAATATAGCATATAGAGTCGAGAGTATGATAAGGTCGCACGTCATTGCGAGGAGTGAAGCGACGAAGCAATCTCAAAAATGTGAAAAAGTTAGGGAGATTGCTTCGGACTAAAGCCCTCGCAATGACACATTACAAAAAAATAAAAAATGATAAAGATAGTTCATTTTAGTGATTTACATTTTGGCTCAGGTGAACGTTATGGTTCTTTAAATCCTGAAACTGGCTTAAATAAAAGATTTGAAGATTTTATTGCAGCTTTAGATAAACCAATAAATTTCGCTATTGATAATAAAGTTGATCTTGCAATATTTACTGGTGATACATACAAGCATGCAACCCCTGAACCTATCTATCAAAAGGAGTTTGCACAAAGAATAAAAAAACTTTCATTAAATAAAATTCCAACCATACTATTGGTTGGTAATCATGATGTTTTGTATAGGATAGATGGTTCTGATGCTTTAGATATTTATAGTACTTTGCAAATAGAAAATGTGACAGTCTTTAACAAAATTGAATCAAAGAAAATTGAGACGAAAAATGGAGTTGTGCAGGTAATCGCACTGCCACATATTACAAAAAGTAGACTTTTAGCAAAGGAAGAATATCGAAATCTAAGTGCTAAAGAACAAGATCAGCTAATGATTGATAAAGTAAAAGAAGCATTGAAAGGCTGTTTTGAAAAAATTGATCCTTCTATCCCAGCTATTTTATTAGGACATGGCACTATTGAAACTGCACAATTTGGTTCTGAGCAGGATTTGTCTATTGGTAAGGTTTTAAGTTATCCATTAAGTACATTTCAAACAGATAAGTTAGATTATGTTGGATTTGGACATATTCACAGACATCAAGTTCTACAAGAACAATCTCCATTAATTTTGTATGCAGGTTCTCTTGAAAGGGTCGATTTTGGTGAAGAGAATGAAGATAAAGGATTTATTTATCTAGAGCTTGAGCGAAAGAGAGTTAATCATAAATTTATATCAACTGCTCCAAGAAAGTTTATAACTATTTCTTGTGATCTGACTGAAAGTAAGAATGTTCAGATTGATTTGGAAAATGAAATTCAAAACAAAAAACAATCAAGTGCAGTAATAAGATTGAGATATAAGATTAATGAAGAGGATTTTGGATATATAGACCAAGGAAAAATAAGACTTATGCTTGGAGATAGCTTTGCCTTTGTTGTTCAAAGTGAAATTGTAAGAAAGGAAAGGGTCTACCAAATTGCTGAATTAGATACAAAATTAATCTCCCAGCCCATGTCAGCGTTAGAGAAATATTTGTTTGATTATACTGAAGAAGAAAAAGAAAGGCTTTTAAAGCGAGCAAAAGAATTAATGGATTTACTTTGACATTGATTATTGATTAACTCAAAGATATTCCAGCGCCGGTCAATTCATTTGCAATTAATTTTTCAAGATCTTCCGGTCGTGAGCTTTTAGCTAAAGCATCTTCAGGTCTAATAAGCTTTTTCTTCACAAGATCTGCAAGACCATTTTCTAAAGTCACCATTCCTAGTCTTCCACCTGTTTGGATAGCTGAATATATTTGAGCAGTCTTTCCTTCTCGAATTAAGTTTGCTATTGCAGGAGTGTTGACTAAAATTTCCATAGCCATAACTCTACCTGCAATTTGTCCCTGGGGTCCTAATTTTGGAATCAAAGTCTGACTAAATACAGCGACAAGCCCATTGCTTAGCTGTATTCTGATTTGTTGTTGCTGGTCAGGTGAAAATACATCTACAATTCTATCTATAGTCTGAGCTGCAGAGCTTGTATGCAGGGTGGCAAATACTAAATGTCCTGTTTCTGCAGCTTTTAATGCAAGTGATATAGTTTCAAGATCTCGCATTTCTCCAACAAGAATAACATCAGGATCTTCTCTAAGAGCTGCTCTTAGAGCATTATCAAAACTATGTGTATCAGAGCCAAGCTCTCTTTGATTTACTACAGATCTTTTGCTTGCGTGGATATATTCTATGGGATCCTCAATGGTTAGAATATGGTCAGATCTGTTTTCATTAATCCAGCCTACCATTGCTGCAAGGGTAGTACTTTTCCCTGAACCAGTTGGTCCAGTTACAAGAACAAGACCTCTTGGCTTTGTGCAAACCTGCTGACAAACTTTTGGAAGATTCAATTGATCAAAAGTAGGTATTTTAGAAGTAATTGTTCTAAATGCAGCAGCGAAGCCATTTCTGTCTTTGTATGCATTTACTCTAAATCTCCCGATTCCTTCAATTCCATAGCTGCAATCAAGCTCAAGTTTTTGTTCTAAAATTTTCTTTTGTTCTAGAGATAGAATGCCAAATATTAAAGTTTTTGTATCACTTGCTGAAAGAGGTTCATATTCAGTGGGTACTAGCTTTCCATCAATCCTTAAAACAGGTGGCATTCCAACGCAGATGTGTAAATCACTTGCTTTCTTTTGAATAACTAATTCTAATAATTCTTTCATATTTAAATTAATCTTCCAACTCTGAGAGTTTTCTTAAGAGTTGACCCATATAAACTTCTCCGGTTCCCTTTGTTTGGATAACTAACAATTTATCTTCTTCATTAGCCATTACTAAGGTTCCATTTTTTGATTCTAACAAAATGTGAAGTAAACCGCCTTGTTTTGTTTTATTTATTTGCTTGTTGAATTGTGAGAATAGTTGACCTGCTTTTTTAGAGATGTTTTCAGTGCTAGAAGCCTCTGTTCTTTCATTCCAGCTTTCTGATAATACATTTCCACTATAACTTAAATACATTGAACCTATGAGTTGATTGGTCTTATTGATTTCTGTAAGTTTTTGCCCCATGGTTTCTAATTCGTCATCTGTAAAGGTGATTTCAGTTATTAAAGACTCACTTTGTTGCTCAATTTCAGAAAATTCTTTCTTTATTTCTGTTTTCAGACTTTCTATTAACTCTTCTTTTATATTTTTAATGCTTTCAATTATATTTTCTTTTGCTTCAACTGATTCTTTACTAGATTCTTTATCAAGATTGAGTTTTAGTTTGATTTCTTGTTCAAGTTCTTTTTTTAAAGACTCTTTAATTTCCTCAATTTTTTCGGCATCAGTAATTTGCCTGAAACTAGCTTCATGGATATCTTCACCTTCAACCTTAACGGAAATTTGTTTCCTGGGTGATGAATAGGTCTTTTTAGTCTCTTCTTCAGATTTTCTTTTAATAGTCTTTTGAGGCTTTGAGGAGGTTATTTTTTTTACAGCATCTAGCGAAGAATATTGTTCAAATATTGCAGTTAGTTCATCTTTTATGTTTGAAGGTGGGAAAGGACTAATTTGAATTGGTTTTGGTTTCTCAATGATTTTTTGAGATGAGTCTTCTGGATTTAAATCGAACATGGGATCTTTTAATTCTTTGCTTGAATCTTCATTGTCAAAGAATTCTGACTCATTTTTTTGAACATCTACTTCTTTGCTGGAGAATAGCTTGCCTGAGCTCTCTTCCGGTAGAGTATCGCTTGCTTTTTTTTCTTCAGGTTCAAAATCAAAAGGTTTCCAGAAATCTTCTTCCAGATCATCGCCTAAATCTTTTATTTTTGAAGCACTGGGCTTGTCAAAAGTTTCTGTTGGAGACTTTGTTGACTCTTCAAATTTTGGACGATTTAATTTTGGTTTATTAAAGCTGTTAAAGATTCCAGGTTTTTTTGAAGGAATCTTACTCTTTTGAGTTAAATCTTCATCATAAACTAGTCGATAATTTGTTATTAATGAAATGAGGGAAAAGAAATTGGAAGCAAATAATGCAAAAGTATTTATATGAAGTTCATCATCTCTTATGATGAAAGAATATTCTCCTGGCCACCCAAGAGTATTGATTCCCCATGAACCAAGAAAGATTGCAATAGTAGTAAGTAAATATATTACTGCAAGAATTATTGCTTGAATGAATGTAGCTTTAGGAAATAGTGCAATTACAGGAATGAAGCTTAAACCCATCTCGCCAATGAATAACGAAACTAAAGACATTATTCTTGACTGCATAAAATAATGTGGGGTAAATGCAACAACAAATATTCCAATAATTAATATAGGAATAAAAATGATTATATTGGGACCACTTAACCTGTACATTATTTATAATTCCAGAATAGGTATAGAAATTAATAGATATTTTATCTATTAAACAGATGATTAAAAATCAATTCATATACTATTAAACCCTGAATTTTGCATGGAAGCAAGTAATAAGGTGATTCTTTATCTTATTCACTTCATCTTCAATTTGTTTACTTGTAAGTGTTTGCTCAAAATCCTGCATTTTTACTCTGTATGTCAAGCTTCTAAATTCTTTATCTAAATCATAAATACTTACAAGTTTCATGCTTTGAATGATGCTAGTTGTTACCTTATTGATTTCTTTAAAAATTGTATTAGCTTCATATTTTTTTGCTATATCAACTGTTATATCCCTAATTACTACCGGTTGTGAAGAAATTTTTTGATAAGGAAATATTGTTTCTATATTGTTTAATATTGATTCAGTATTGATTTCAAGAACTATGATAGGACTCTTTAAATCTAGTCTCTTTTCAAGACTTGGATGTAAGCAACCTATAAATCCAATAAGCTTATTATCCAAAGAAATATTAAGTGAAAGTTTTGGATGTAAGAAAGTTTGTTTTTGAGGAGTAAAGATTATATCTTGTCGATTATTTTCAAAAAAGCTTTCAATAATACCTTTTCCTTTAAAAAACAATATTTCATTTAAGTCACCCAATGAGTGTTTGTTTGTAAACCAATTTTCCTCAACACCTGACATTGCTGCAGCAATTTTTATACTTTCTTCCACGCCAGTCTCTCGCTCAGTAGGTCTTTTGTCTAAGAAATAGGCTTTACCAATCTCGAATAGTTTTATTGGGGAAGTTTGATGACTTGTATTTAACCTGAGGGCTTCTAATAGTCCAGGAATAAGACTTTGTCTTAGTACTATATGTTCTCTTGAGAGAGGATTAAGCATTGAGATTGAATTTTCATTATTAAAAGCAAATTCTTTATTACTTAATTGTTGCTCTCCTATGAGGCTGCTTAAATAGGTTTCTGAAAAACCAGCGGAAAGGAAATGCTTCTTTATCTTTTTTAGTCCAATTTTAGTCTTTTGGGATGAAATTGTAGATGGTGGGGGTAAAGGTTCAATTTTATTGTAACCGTACAACCTTGCAACTTCTTCTACAAGGTCAATAGGTCTTGAAACATCATTTATTCTGTTACTTGGAATAGAGACTTCAAGCTTGTCATTTTCAATAGGTTTACAATTAAAATCTAATGGTTCAAGTAATTCAGCTATTTCTTTTAAGCTTAAAGATATTCCAAGGACTCTTTTAACTTCATTAGGAGATAATCCTATTTTTAATTCTTTTTTCAAAGGCTCACCAGCCTGAATAATTTGACCAACTTTAATTTTAGTATTATCTTCGGTGGCTAGCTCTTCAATAAGTTCAATTGCCTTTAAAATAGCATTATAAGTAAAATTACTGTCAACTCCTCTTTCAAACCGCTTTGAAGCTTCAGAAGAAAGCCCTATTGCTCTTGAGCCTTTTCTCACTTTAGCAGGATTAAAAACAGCTGCTTCAAGGACAATTTCTTTTGTTGTTTCTGTAACTTCTGAATCTTTTCCACCCATTATTCCGGCAACTGCTACAGGTATTTTACTGTCAGCAATAATTAATACACTTTCTTTTAAATCTCTTTTTTTGCCATCAAGTGTTAATATTTCTTCACCTTTTTTTGCTGCTCTTGAAATAAGGTAATCTCCGTTGAGCTTAGCTTTATCATAAGCATGCATTGGTTGACCATAGGACCAGCTTATGTAGTTTGTAATATCAACAATATTATTTATTGACCTTACTCCAACTGATTCAAGGAGTCTTTTTAGCCACTGTGGACTGTCATTAATCTTTACGTTTTGAATTGTAGCTGTATAAAAAACACAAGTATCTTTTAGGTCTTCAATCTTGCTAGCAGTGCTCTTTACTGAAGCATCAAAATTTGGAGTTTTAAAGCTTAATTGGTTCGTTTTTTTCTTTATAAGTGCTCCAATTTCTTTACTTAAACCATAAACACACAAGGCATCCCCTCTGTTTGACCGGGAAGCTACTTCTAAAATAATATCCTGGTTTAAAGAGAGGTAATCAATAATGCTCTGACCTAATTTTGCATCAGGAGGAAGGATTAAAATTCCGTCAGATTCTTCTGAAGGTAATCCAAGTTCGCTTGCAGCACAGAGCATTCCAAATGACTCAATTTCACGGATTTTACTCCTTTTTATTAGTAATTCAGAGCCATCTTTTCTATTTATAACTTTGGCTCCTTCCAGCGAAACGGGGACTCTTTGTCCAACTTCAATGTTTTTAGCTCCACAAACTATTTGAAGTTTATTTTGCCCATCGATAGTAATTTCAGTTACAGATAAACGGTCAGCATTTGGGTGTTTTTTTATGTCTAGGATTTCTCCCACTACGATTGGACCTGAAAGTTTTGGACCAAACAGCTGAAGATCTTCCACTTCAAAGGCTCCCATGGTCAGCTTGGAAGCAACTTCTTCGGGATTTATCCCGTCTAAGGGTAAGAACTTATTTAGCCAGTTGATTGAGAGTTTCATATGGAAATCACCTTAGAAAATTATGACACAGATTGTCTAAAAAATTAGCAAAGGAGGTTTATAAAAAACCTGAAATGTCTAGGGGAATTGCATATAAACTGCTGTTATAATCAAAAGCTTGTTAATGAGGTTCCTTTTTCTGGTTTAGAAAATTTGAAAAATAGAAAAAACGGGAATAAGGCTTATTAGTAAATTGGAAAAAATAAATTTAAAAGGGAGAAGTAAAAGTGAAAATAAAAATGAAAGGAGTAAAAGCTGCTTAGTTACTGACACCGAAACGGTGACTGCCCAAGTCCGGCCAAACAAAAATTTGGAAATTAAACTGGGCAAAATGGTAATAGTAAAAGTACAAAACAAATCAGGAAAAACTAGGAATTTGTTTTGTAAAAGGCTGGAGGAAAGAAAAAATGTTTGGACCCCATTTATTATTAGAAGGTTATGGTTCTCCGAAAGAGAGACTTTCGGATCTAGGAATGATTAGTGAGCTTTTAGATGTATTTCCAGAAAAACTTGAAATGACAAAAATAATGCCACCATATGTATTTAAGTATGACGGTGGAGAGGTCAAAGAAGATTGGGGTGTTAGTGGAGTTGTCTTAATAGCTGAGTCACATATTGCTTTACATACTTTTCCTGAAAAAGAATTTTTTACTTTAGATATTTTCTCTTGTAAAGAGTTTGATGTAAGGATTGCTGTAGATTTTGCTTTGGATCTTTTACTCCCTGTTCACTTTGATGAAACGATTATAAGCAGAGGTAGAGAATTTCCACGTTCAATTGGACGTGCTGCAAAGATTGTGAATCAAGAACGCAGAAGAATTGCAAGCGTCAAATAGCCAGAAAGTTGTCAAACAAGACGATTTCCAGGTTATATAAACTAAAGCTGTAAGGGGTACTTACAGCTTTTTTGTTTTTATAGAGCTGGTGGGTTAACAATATTTAGTTTATTAAGTAAGTATTGAGTTTCTTGTAAGACCAGTGGTTCATACATTTCGTGAGTAATATTAACCAATTCAAATCTTGAATCTTTATTAGCCGTATTTTCTGTAGCATGTACAAGCATTTCCCAGGCTTTTGATGAAAGATAGACTAAGTTTGACATTTCAAATTTTAAAACAACAGGGCTATTAAGATTTTCTACTAAATAATTGACTTCTGATTCAACGAGTTCTCTTTTTGAATCTTTAAGTTCTACTTTGTTGCCGCCAGTAACAAGGACAGTAATGACATTTCCATCTTGTTTAATTTGAATGCTTTTCCATCCACCTTTTGGTGGGGCAATATTTACAATGTTAAAATTATTTCCTGTACTGCTTGAAGGAGTATCTTTAGAGGGCAAGTATCTAAATCCATCATCCCTATTTATTCCAGGTGTTCTCATAAATTTCTTCTAACTTAAAACAAGCTAATTGTAACAGTCTAAAATATTATTTTAAATGTGTATTTTATCCTGGGTCAAAGAACTCATGAGTAATATACCCACTTACAAATATTGTATTTAGGGATATCTTGGAAACTGTTCACAAAAGTTAAATCGGTTTCATAGTAGGAAATGCTATTACATCTCTTATACTTGCAGAATTTGTAAGTATCATTATAAGTCTGTCTATGCCAATGCCTAAACCACCAGTTGGAGGTAAGCCATATTCAAGTGCAGTTATAAAATCTATATCCAGTGGATGAGCTTCATGATCTCCTGCTGCTTTTTTCTTTGCCTGTTCTTCTAATCTTCTGCGTTGATCCAAGGGATCTGATAGCTCTGAGAATGCATTTGCAAGCTCCCAGCCATTTAGATAAAGTTCAAATCTTTCCACCAAGCCATTTGTTGAGCGATGTTTCTTTGCAAGAGGTGATACGTCAATAGGATAGTCCTTTACAAAAGTAGGCTGAATTAATTTTGATTCGACTCTTTCTTCAAAGACTTCAGTTATTATTTCTCCAACCAAATAGCTGTCATCTACTTTAATTCCTACTTGTTTAGCCAGAGCCTGGGCTGCATTAAAATCATTTAAGCAATTAGAGAAATCAAGCTTTGTATGCTCTTTTATTAAATCAAGCATTGAGATTCTTGCCCAAGGTTTTTCAAGATCAATAATTTTTCCTTGGTATTCTATTTGCAAATTATTGTTAACTTTTAAGCAGGCAGTTTTAATTAGATCTTCTGTTAAATCCATTATGTCGTTATAGTCAGCATAAGCTTCATAGAGTTCAATAGAAGTAAATTCAGGATTATGTTTTGTAGAGATTCCCTCATTCCTAAATACTCTTCCTAACTCATATACTTTTTCAAATCCGCCAACTATAAGTCTTTTTAAGTGTAGCTCTGTTGCAATTCTAAGATAAAGATCTATGCCAAGAGCATTGTGATGAGTTATAAATGGTCTTGCTTCAGCGCCACCAGCTTCTACCTGTAAAACTGGTGTATCAATTTCAAGATAACCTTTGTTATCTAAATACCTTCTGATTTCAGAAATAATTTTTGCTCTTTTCTTAAATGTTTCTTTTGTATTTGGAGTAACTATGAGATCAAGATATCTCTGACGGTATCTTGTTTCAATGTCATGTATGCCTAATTGCCTTTTCTTCCCCTCTATAATTTCTGGGAGTGGAAGAAGAGATTTACAAAGTACAGTGACCTCTGTTGCTTTAACTGACAACTCTCCACGAGAAGTTCTTCTTACAATACCAGTTACACCAATAAAATCTCCCTTATCTAATAGTGGTAAAAGTTCAACAATTTTTTTGTCTATCTTTTCTTTATCGCAGTAAACCTGAATTTTCCCGGAATCATCATAAAGATCAATAAACATCCAGTCATTTCTTTCATTATGAATTCTTCCTGATATGGTTACGGTGTCATTTGTTTCTTCACTATTTTGAAGACCTTTGTATTTGTTTTGAAGTTCTATTGCTTTGTGAGAGCGGGAGAATTTGTATGGATACGGATTGATTTCAAGAGACTTTATTTTTTCAAGTTTTTGAATACGTTGCTCCCTCAACCTTGAGGATGTTTCGTGTTCAGGATCA
>JAHFBE010000047.1:0-10523 GCA_023250205.1 Candidatus Melainabacteria bacterium
TATGCAAAATTATCAAGCCCCCAGAGATCACTAGCATTTGTACCTTTAATATCATCAGCAAATCTGTGAGTAAAATCAAATGCAAACCCGTGTTTGTGAAGTAAGTTATCCGTCGGTGTAGTAAAAAGTCTTGAACCAATAGTAGTAGTTAAAGGTCCTTTGGCATATTCTTTTTTCTGCACTGTTGATTTTAAAGGCTCATTGTCACTGTCATTTTCTATTTGCTCTACAGCTTCTATCTTCTTTTCATCCAAAGGAACATCTAACTCATATTCTTTTCCATCAATTTCAACCTTTATTGTTTTTGCTTCTTTGTTATATTCTAAAACCTTTACATCCTCTGCAAATGAATGGATTGGAAACCCAGAACAAATCATTGCTATTAAAGCACTAAATATTAATATCTTAGATTTGTTTTTACCAAAAGAACTATTTCTATAGTGTTGAAACATAATCAGTAAGTTGTTTTACCTGCTCATTCGTTAATTTAAAACCAAACATTTTTCTCATAGACTCTACACTTCTCTGTATCTGTTCTAAATCTTTCTTTTTTCCTATTCCTTTAAGAGAAGGGATCTTCCTCCCTTCGTCTTCTGAGATTTCTCCAGTAGCTGGATCAAATCTTCCTGCTGAGGTACCATTAGCATGGCAATAATTACAGGAACCAAACTTCCCTTTTGATGTATAAAAAATTTGTTTACCTGGCAAATCATCTTTTGCAAAACAAAGATTAGTCAATAATAATATAAACAAAGCTAAAAATAAAAAGATATTTTTCATTTCTTTTATTCTAACTAAACAAAAGAAAAAATATAAACTTTAGGTAGAATTGTAATTGTTCATTAAATCCTGTCATATTGTTATATAGAATAATCCTTATGAACTTAAATTACATAAAATCAAAAAGAGATATAGCTCGCCTAGTATTAGCTTTAATGTTTATCTTACTTGGAGTACTGCACTTTACTCATATAAATAAATTTGTTCAGATCGTTCCCCCTTTTATTCCTTTTCCAAAAGCAATGGTTTATATAAGTGGTATTTTTGAGATTCTTGGAGCAGTAGGACTTGTAACTTTTCGCTATAGGAGGCTTGCAGCTTTTGGTCTAGTTCTTTTATTAATAGCTGTTTTTCCTGCAAACATATATATGGCAATTAACAATGTTCAGTTAGGAGGAATTTTAAATAATCAAATCTTACAATGGGCAAGAATCCCATTCCAGAGTGTTATTATTTGGTGGGTTCTTTGGTGTTCAAAAAGAGGTAATTAAAATGCATCCAATACTTTTTATAGCACTATATGTTTTTATTTTTCACTGGATTTTAATTTCATTTATTATATTAGTTTCCAAAAAAAATGACCTTTTACTTCGAGCACCATTACTTGATTTGATGGTTGGACTGTTCACATGGATTCCATGGATAGTAACTTTTTATTTAAGAGGCTGGCATGGATTACTTGGATGTTTTATTGGTCAAATGGCTGTACTTTCTTCTTTCTGTAACATCCACTCAATGCTACATAATTATAAAGGTCCTACTATCAAGCATGCATTAAATCAAATTGTAGGTCCAGCACGAAATCACTTTGGACTTTTGATTAGTTTATTAGCATTACCTGTACTATTAAATATACGTCTTGGACAAATTCTTATTTACCCTCTTCTTGTTTGGACTTTAAACTTTCCAAAATATAATTCTGGAGATTGGATAAATATTTCTCGACAAAAATTTAACGGCTTAGTAGGGCATGATTTAGTCTGGTGCTTATATTGTGACTGGATGACTGGCATATATTCCTTTGGTGGGGAAATGTTGCGAAATGTAGAATCGTTTTGGTGTCCAATTAAATTTTATGAAGGAAAGAAATGTGAAAATTGCAAGATTGATTTTCCTGATATCAACGATTGGGTTAGTGCAGATGGTTCTATGACAGAAGTTACAACTCTACTTAAAGAAAAGTACCCTTCAAAATCTAAAGCTCCAAGAAGCTGGTTTGGATATCCTGAACGAAAAAAGAAGTAAAGATTCCCCAAACATGTATAGATGTTTTATATTCATAGCTCTTGAAACCTTATTAAATCTTTAAGAGTCATTGTAATAGTTTCGCTTATATAAATAAAAAGGACAAAAAAAATGAATTCAAGAATTCTAGCAGCAATATTACTAACTATAATTTTATTTTTAAATAATATCCCAGCAAATGCACAAACATGCACAGGTGGCACACCTGTTCAATGTGATGATGGTTCCTGCGCAGCTACTAGAATTTCTTGCCCCTGTCCAGCAGCCACACCCGTCAGATGTTCAGATAACCAATGTGCAACTACTCAAGCTGCATGCACATCTTCTACTTCAAGCACATCAACTACATCAAGCAGTAGCTCTTCCAGTGGAACTTGCCCACAAGGCACACCTATTCAATGTTTTGATGGAACATGTGCCATTACTCAAGCAGCTTGTCCATGTCCTACAGCTACTCCAGTCAAATGCTCTGATGGTACATGCGCTACTACCCAAGCTACTTGTTCATCTTCTACATCCAGTAGTTCATCATCTTCATCAAGCAGTGGCTCCACAGAGACAACATGCCCACAAACTAAACCAATCAAATGTTTTGATGGAACATGCTCTCTTACTAAAGCTGATTGTCCATGTCCTGCAGCTACTCCAATTAAATGTTCTGACGGTACATGCGCTACTACCCAAGCAACATGCCCTTCAACAAATAATTGCCCAAATGAAAAACCTGTTCAATGTTCCGATGGAACTTGTGCGTTAAAAGAAACAGAATGTCCATCAGCAAATGGTTGTCCAAGTGAAAAGCCAATTAAATGTAATGATGGAACATGCACCGCTCTAATATCTTCATGCTCAGAAAATTGTCCACAGGAAAAACCCGTAAGATGTTCAGATGGTTCATGTGTTTTAACCGGAGATAGTTGTCCTATTGCAGATGGTTGCACTAAAGAAAGACCTTTCAAATGTCCCGATGGAATTTGTACAATTAGCAAAAACAATTGTGCTCCAATTTCTGTCTGCCCAAATGAAAAACCTGTTCAATGCCCTGACAACACTTGCGTAAGGGATAAATCACAATGCGAATCAAGTAATGAAAATGTTTGCCCCAAAGAAACTCCAATACAGTGTCCAGATGGCACTTGCGTAAGAAACAAATCAAAATGTGAATCTGCTAAGTGCCCTGAATCTAAGCCATTCCTATGCCAAAATGGGGTCTGTGCATCAAATAAGAGTGAGTGTGTAACAACTACTTCTTGCCCAGAAGATTTACCATTCCAATGCTCTAATAATACCTGTGTAAAAGATCCTTCTCTTTGTGAGCAAGGAAAAGAAAACTTCTGTCCAAAAGAAACACCCATACAGTGTCCAGATAGCACTTGCGTAAGAAATAAATCAAAATGTGAATCTGCTAAGTGCCCCGAATCTAAGCCATTCCTATGTCAAAATGGGAGCTGTGTAACTGATAAGGGTGAGTGTACAACAGGCGGAATTCCAGTAGCAAATACTGTTAGAGATCAAATAAATCAAGCACTAAAAGACTTGGATTCTGCTAGAAAAGAATTTTCAAGATCATCCAGGTTAAGTAGAAGTATTGCAAGAAAAGTACTTATTACTCTAAACAAAATAAAATTGACACTGGGAATAAAAAAGCAAGACTGTGAAGAAAAAATCACTGATATTATAGAAGAGTTAGTCGATATTTTTGCTCAGGTCGAAGGAAAAACCTGTGACAGTTCTCTTAGGAAAAAAGTAACATTACAATCTCAATCAATCCCAAGTTGTATTCCTGAAGAAGATGCGGATAAATTCCTTGAAGCTGGAAACAGTTTTACAGATACTGTTATCTTAATACTTGAAATTGATGATAATGCAAATTCTGTTTCTGATGTTTGTGAAAAAAGTCCAGAGCGCTCTTGTACAAATAACTGCTCAGGAAATGGAATCTGTACTAAAGGCTCCTGCGTTTGTAATGAAGGATTTGCTGGAGTAGACTGTTCAGCCAAACAGTAAGACCTAAATAGAATCCGCAAATCTTTTGGCAAAATCCACTGCTGTCTTACTTTTTCTTTTTATTCCGTCTTGAATAAAATCTTCAAGTTTTCTGATAAATTGATTCTTTTGCTCATCTCTATTCTCTGATTCTTCATTTTCATGATTTTCATGTAATGCTTTAGCAAGTAGATTTCTTGTATTATCCCTTAGATTTGGATCAGTACTATACATCATCCACTCAGCTAACCTTTTAATATCAAAACAATTAGCTACATTTCTTACGTTGGGAAAAACAAGTTCACATATAATCCAGTCCTGATGAAATTCTCTTACAACTCCGGTTTTCTTTTCTACATTCATTCTTATAAATTCTGCGATGTCCTCATCCATAGAAAATATTTCACGCAAGATTTTTCTTGCTGCACGAGCAATTTCCTTTTCTTTCTCTTGCTCAAGAAGATGATCAAGCTGTGCAGTCTCTCCCTCTTCAGCAACTTTCTGTGAAATTTCATTTTCCTTACTATCTACATTTGCAATCCCAAAAAGAAAGAAAAGAACTGGGGATTTTCTATTTGCTTTTATATCATCTTTAATAATTTCCTTAACCGCTTTCTGTCCTTCTTTACCACATAAATCAAGCATAGAATAAACAAAATTATGTGCAATTATAGGTTCATCTAAGCCACTTACTATTTCTTTAAGAACTTGTGGCGCTTTTCCTTTATTTAAATAAGCATAAGCATTTAGTCCATAAGAAACAGGTGCTGGTTCCATACTTTTAGACGAATTCTTTGCTATTTCCAAAAAAAATTCGGAGAGTTGTTCTTTGTTTCCCTTTGTAGTTTTTACAGCTGTTTCCACAGAGTCCTTTATCAACTTCCAAGACACAGCCGTATTAAAAAGAACAATTAGTTCTCCCGTCCTTTGTTTCTCACTGTTTCTTAAAATCGCTAGAAGAAGCCTCTGCCTATAAGCAACTTCTTCTAACCCATTAAGGTAAGCTTGTAATTTTTTTTGAGGATCTTCGCTACCCATATTTGAGATCTTATAATCAGATTCATCTTCTTCCATCAAGGAGATATTACCCAGGAATCCGGGGTCATCAACATCTCCTAAATTATCATCAAGATCATTAGAATCTCCAAGACTTTCTTTCACGTAATCATTAATTACAGATATGATGTAATCTTCTCCAAAAGCACCAGATAAAGCTTTTGCAAGGTTTCTGGTTTTTTTAGTATTCCCTTCATCACACCATGTTGTTAAAACAATATCTTTCTTTGCTTCATCACCTAAAGCTTTCAGGTATTCAAAACAGAAATTGTATCTTTTATCTTCTTCACCATTTTTCAGAACTTTGTCAAGTAGATTTGAATAACCATCTCCACCTATCATTAATATATCAAGTATTATTTTTCTTTCACTATCGTCAACCGCTTCATCAAAGCTTTTTTCAATAAGACCGTCTATATAAATAGGGGCATCAAAATAACTATTACTAAGCTCAACATAAAGCTCAATCATTTTTTCTCTATAAGAATCATCATTTTCCAGCCTGTACTTAAGCTCACGTTTTATTCTTTCAAGCTCACCATTACATTCCTCTTTAAAAAACCGACGGGTTTTTTTAGAACTTCTTGCTGCATCTACAAGTATTGGTTTCAATTCTCTTAAAAGAAGACCATCAGATTCATATCTAAGAGGAAAAATGGTTCTTTGATTTTTTGGTTTTGCTTTACTACTACTATGAGTATCAGTATCTGATGTTTCCAGAATTCTCTGAGCAGGAGTTTCAGTTATTTTTTGTTTAACCCGCATTAATTATTTCTTCAAATAAACTCAAATATAAAAGCATTACAGCTTCTTATAAAGGTTTAAAAGTCAGTGAACTTGATTTTTAAAATATGATAGCATTTCAGCTAATTTGAGACGTTAATAAGTTTTAAAACTCAAGAATTGGCTCACCAACTGCATATTCAAGCCTAGCTAAAGCAATTTGATACTCAAGTATACTTCCCAGATATCCTTCATCAACATCCCTGTCTTTTTCTTCTGCATCAAGGACATCTGAGAGAGTAAAAAGACCTTTTTCATATCCATCCAATGTTTTACGAATAAGATTTGCAGAATGATTTCTCATTTCATTTTGAAATATTTTTAATATCTCTTCATTCAAAAGCAACTCTTCATATGATTTCATTACTTCGACTGTAATATCTTCTCTAGTTTTTTCTTTTTGCATTTTAAGAAATTCCTGCGTTGCAATTGCACTCATAATTTCGCCCTGCTTCCTATTAAAAAGTGGGATTTCTGTATAACCACCAACATAAGGTCCCCATATATTTGTACCAATACTAGGTTTTACAGGACCTGCTTCAAAATAGACGTTTGGTATCCTGTCATTTTTTGCCCTGTTCAACTGTGCTCTTACTATTCCATATTGCTTTTCTAATATCCCAATCTCAATTCTTTTTTCCAGCGCTTTTTCTATTAATTTATCCAGATCGGGATATTTACTTAATTCAAATTTGGGTTGAAGTTCTTTTGCAGATAAAACAGTAAGAGTAGATTTCAAAACCCTATGCAACAACTGATTAAAGCCTATTTGAGAAACAGTCAGCTGTTTGCTTCGTTCATTAATAATATTTTCTGCTCTTAAAATTTCCAAACTAACTCTTTCCAGTTCAATCTCTGAAACAGTCTTTTCTTTTTGTTGTTTTTTAACACTCTCAAGAAGAAATGTTAAAAAATCAAATCTTTCCTTAGCTAATTCTAGAAAAGCTTTTTTAATAGATAAATCTGCGTAGGCAATCTTTACCTGAGTTCTTATTTCCCAGATGATTTTCTCTACTTCCAACCTGGCTTTTGATATTTCTTCATTTGCAACCTGCATTCTCCAGTATCGTTTTTTTCCCGTCTCAATAATTGCTCCAATTTGTATAGGATGAAGAGAACCACCTTTAACAATTTCTGTATTTGAAATAATTATTGGGTTTGGCCTGTATTTTGCAACAATTAAATTTGCCTCAGTAATTGGGATTGATGCTGATAATGCCTTAATTTGAAGATTACTTTGCAAGGCTTCATCTAGTGCTGCCTTTGGGCTTAGCTCAAGTCCTTCTGCAAACGAATAATTTCCTATTAAGAGTAAATTTAGAATAATCGTAAATGCAAATCGTTTACTCACCTGTAATCTAGCTCCAGATTAAGTTTTAAAACATTAACTCTTTCCTCTCCCAAGAATCCAAGCTGAGGCTTTTCAGTATTTTTTACTACAAGCTTTACTAAATCTTCCCTAGCAACCCCTCTTTCACTTGCAACTCTTGAAACCTGTAAAAGAGCAGATTGCAAACTTATATGAGGATCTAAACCACTTGCTGAACTTAACACCAAATCTGCTGGAATTTTTACATCTGGGGCAAGATTATTTCTTACTTTAACCTTGTTAATTTCACTCCCAGTTAATTCAATTAATTTTCTACTTGTTGGACCCAGGTTACTGGCTCCTGAAATATTACCACTGTAATCTATAGCAGATGGGCGCCCGTGAAAATATTTAGAGCTGGTAAATTTCTGTCCTATCAATTCTGAACCAATTATTCTTCCATTCAATTTAATAAAGCTTCCATTAGCTTTATCTTTCATAACTAACTGTACAATTGTTGTAATAAAAACAGGATAAATGATTCCCGTTAATACAGAGAATATGATAAAAATTATAAACCCTTGTTTTAATACTCCCATTTCTTCTCCTATACTAAATGCAAAGACATAAGTAACATATCAATTCCCTTTATACATATAAACGGTAGAACAAGTCCACCAACACCGTAAACAAGCATATTTCCACGTAACAACTTTTCAGCCTGAACAGCTCTATATTCCACTCCTTTTAAAGAAAGAGGAATAAGCATAGGAATTATAATTGCATTAAATATAATTGCAGAAAGCACTGCACTATGAGGCGTTCCAAGCTGCATAAGATTTAATGTATTTAAAACCGGATATTGAATTGAAAACATTGCAGGTACAATTGCAAAATATTTTGAAATATCATTTGCTACACTAAACGTAGTCAACGAACCTCTGGTAATTAATATCTGTTTTCCTATCTCTACAATACTTATAAGCTTAGTAGGATTCGAATCCAGATCAACCATATTTGAAGCTTCTCTTGCAGCCTGAGTCCCTGCATTCATAGCCACTCCAACATCAGCTTGAGCCAGTGCAGGAGCATCATTGGTACCATCTCCAATCATTGCCACCAGATGTCCTTTTTTTTGGTAATCTCTAATCAGTTGCAATTTCATTTCTGGTTTAGCTTCAGCTACAAAATCATCTACTCCTGATTCTCTTGCAATAGTTGCTGCTGTAAGTGGATTGTCACCTGTAATCATTATTGATTTAATTCCTAGTTTTCTAAGCTGACTAAGACGCTCTTTAATGCCCTCTTTAATAATGTCTTTTAAATATACAATTCCAAGAGTCTTATTATTTTTTACAACAATAAGAGGTGTTCCACCTGCTTTTGAAATCATTTCAAATACCTGTTTTATCTTTAGAGAAAAAGTCCCATTCCTTTCTTTTATAAATTTTTCTATAGCATCATATGCACCTTTTCTTATCTCTACATTCTCATAATCTATTCCGCTGATTCTTGTTTGAACACTAAAAGGAACAAATATTGCTCCTTCAGGGATTTGAATATCTCTGCCTCTAACACCAAGTTTATTTTTAGCTAAAGTAACAATGCTTCTTCCTTCTGGTGTTTCATCAGTAATAGAAGATAGAAACGCTACTTCTGCCAACAAGTTTTCATCAACACCATCATCTGGAATAAACTCAGAAGCAATTCTATTTCCAAGTGTTATAGTTCCTGTTTTATCAAGCAATACTACATCTACATCACCAGCTGCTTCAATGGCTCTGCCACTAACAGCAATAACGTTATTTCTAACAAGCCTTTCCATCCCACTTATTCCAATTGCCGGTAAAAGCGCACCAATAGTAGTAGGCATTAAACAAACAAGAAGTGATATTAAAACTGTGAGTGGAATAGATATATTGAGATAGCGGGAAAAGCCAACAAGAGTTACTATAACTACCACAAATACCACTGTTAGACCAATAAGCAATATCTCAAGAGCTACTTCACTTGGGGTTTTTTGTCTATGAGCACTTTCAACCATAGCTATCATATGATCTAAAAAAGTATCTCCTGGGTTAGCAGTAATCTTTACTTTTACGTTTCCTGAAATTACTTTTGTACCAATAGTAACTGCATCTTTATCCCCACCAAATTCACGAAGCACTGCAGCAGATTCTCCTGTTATGGCAGACTCGTCAAGCAATGCTGAGCCTTCAACGATTTGCCCATCACATGGTATGGTTTCATGTTCACCAACTAAAACAAAATCTCCCTTACGTAATGAAGTAGCAGAAATTTGTTCAATAGAACCATTTGACAATAATTTATTTGCTACTGTTTCAGTTCGTGTCTTTTGCAATGACTCTGCCTGAGCTTTACTTCGTCCTTCAGCCAATGATTCTGCAAAATTTGAAAAGATCACTGTAAACCAGAGCCAGAGAGTAATTTGAAAATTAAAAAAATAAGCTTCGCCACTAAATATACTATTAATAGTTACAAGCGTAGTAATAACAGAACCAATTTCAACAACAAGCATTACAGGATTTTTATAGAGTGTTAAAGGATTTAATTTAATAATAGAATCTTTAAACGCTGTCAAAAATAATGCAGGATCCCAAATTGTATTCTTTGATTCTGTCATATTAAAAAGTTTTTCCCATACCCATAAAGAAGTGCTCAAGTATTGGTCCAAGAGTCAAAACAGGAAAATACGTAAGTCCTCCAACAAGGACAACTACGCCAATTAATAACCACACAAATAATGGAACATCTGTTGTAAAAGTAGCTGAACCAACAGGCACAAATTTCTTTTTAGCTAATGAACCTGCTATTGCAAGTACAGGAATAATAGTTGTTAGCCTTCCAACTAACATAGAAAGTGAAGTCGTAAGCGTATAAAACACTGTACCTGCATTAAGTCCTGCAAATGCTGAACCATTATTACCACTTGTAGAAGCAAATGCATATAATATTTCAGATATTCCATGAGGACCTAAGTTGTTTAATGATGAAAGCCCGGTACTGGTTACAACTGCAATACATCCAAATATCAATACCGACATTGGTGTTGCAAGAACACAAATCACTGCCATAAGCATTTCAAAAGGTTCTAGTTTTTTAGCAAGAAATTCCGGGCTTCTCCCTATCATTAATCCAACAATAAACATTGTAAGCACTGCATTTACAAGTAATGTAATAAGACCGGCTCCTACACCACCAAAGATTACCTCCCCAACACACATATTAAATAAAAGGACAAATCCTGAAAGTGGAGTTAGACTATCATGCATAGCATTCACTCCCCCACATGATGTACACGTAGTAGTAAGTGCAAAAAGAATAGAGGGAATGATTCCAAATC
>JAHFBE010000047.1:10533-16028 GCA_023250205.1 Candidatus Melainabacteria bacterium
CCTTACCTTCCATATTCACACCATGTTCAACTCCTAGATTTGAAAGTATAGGATTTCCTCTAAGCTCAGAGTAAGTAGATAAAATAAATCCGCCCAGAAACAAAGACATCATTACCCAAAATATTGCAAATCCTTGTTTTCTTTTATTTAATAAAACTCCAAACGTAAATGGCAAAGCTACTGGAATAAGCAACATTGCATAGTTTTCTAAGAAGTTAGTAAACGGTGTAGGATTTTCAAAGGGATGCGCTGAATTTGTATTAAAGAAACCTCCGCCATTAGTACCCAAAAATTTTATAGCAATCTGAGATGCAACAGGACCTAGAGGTATTGTTTGAGTAAATCCTTCAAGCGTTTTTATTACTTCATATCCATTAAAAGTCTGAATGATTCCTTCAAAAACAAGCGCCAAAGCAAAAATAATTGATAATGGTAAGAGAATATAAATTATAGCTCGGACCAAATCAACCCAGAAATTTCCAATACTATTAATTTCATTTCTAATAAAGCCACGTGTAAGTGCAATAAGCACAGCGATTCCAGCAGCAGCAGAAATAAAGTTCTGAACAGTAAGTCCCAGCATTTGAGTAAGGTAACTCATGGTATTTTCACCACCATAAGCCTGCCAGTTAGTATTAGTCACAAAAGAAATTGCCGTGTTTAAAGCAATGTCCCAACGAACTGGACCAAGTTTTTCTGGATTTAATGGAAGAAGATGTTGAAATTCCTGTAAAAGGAATAACCCAACAAAACTAAAAAGAGTGATAGACAGAAATGCATACGTATAAGTTTTCCAGTCCATCTCCCATTCTTCATCTATTCCTGAAATCTTATAAATAAATTTTTCTAACGGTCTGAACAAAAATGAAGCAAAAGTTTTCTCACCTTTTCCACCTGAGGCGGATCCGCCTTTGGCGGAAAAAACCTTTGCAATATATTCACCAAGACCTATTGCTGAAATAATAGTTACTAAAAGAAAGAAGATTATAAAAATTAAATCTTTAAACACCTGAATTCCTTGATTCGAGAACATTGTACCTGACTAACAAGCTTCTATTTTGTTTCCATTACAAAAGCATAGATGTATATCCAATATACAGGCACTAGAAACAGAGACAAAAGTCATTATTTCTGTACAACTTAATTCTTTCTTTATTATGGACGAAGACTTTAAAGCTAAATTTAAACACTCTGAAACAATTTCAGAGAAACTAATACAATCACTCCAGATTGCAAAACCAAACATACAGCTTCTTTATTATGATGAGAATATCTTTGAAGAAAAAGAAATAAAAATTCTTGATGATTGTACTGATTTTAAAAGCAGAAGTGGCGTTAGCTGGATAACATTAGAATCTATTGAACAACCAAAGATTTTAGAGAATATTACAGATTTCTTTAATATTAAATCTCTTACACTTGAAAAAATCTCAGACCCAAATTTACAAGGAAAACTTGAAGACACAGGCTCAAACATAAATATTTTTCTTAAGACCTCATTTTATGATCTAACATTGCGAGAAGTATTAATCCAAAGAATTAGCTTAGTAATAAGTTCAAATTTTATTTTGCTATTTCAGGATAAAGATGAATCAAGCATATTTAAGCCGGTAAAAGACAATCTAAAGAATAATCCCGAAGGAGTAAGAAAGCAAAAAACTGATTTTTTAACTTATTTGATACTTGATGAAATTGTTGATAATTATGCGGAAGTTCTTGAAAATTTAAGCGAGAAAATCAGTCTTATTGAAGATGAGTTAATTAAAAAGCCATCTTCAAATACATTAAATGAAATACAAACACTAAAGCGAGAATTAGTTTTTTTACACAAATCGGTTTTGTCCGTATCAGAGATAACCAGCAAGCTCCAAAAATCTAATTCAAAACTAATTTCTGCCGACACAAAGAATTTATTTCAAGAACTATTTGAGCACTGTAATCGAGTAAAAAGCAACATTGAAACTTATAAGGATATAGTTTCTGACATGCTTGAGATTTATCTTTCAAGTTTAACCAATAAAACAAATGAAGTAGTAAGAGTCCTAACTGTCATTTCCACTATATTCATGCCACCAACTTTTATAGTTGGTATTTATGGAATGAATTTTAAATACATGCCCGAATTAAATTGGGGACTTGGATACCCATTTGTAATGGTTTTTATATTTGCTGTCATATTTATAATGCTTGTATATTTCAAAAGAAAGCACTGGTTTTAAAAGGCTTTATTTAAAGCAATTACAACAATTTCTTTGCTAAATGACCTTTACAACATTCCGGCAACTCGTTGTATATAAGCTCTATTGTCTTTGATACTTTTTCAAAAAAATCATCCGTACTTTCCACGAAAAATCTCTTTGGATGACCATCCCACACATTCACAATACGCTCATCTATAATACGAGCTTCTTTTGCAGTTTCTATACGAACAGGATTTGAATGATTATACCCTTCCTTTAATGTAGGTGTTCGCAAGTGTATAACCGCAGAATATTTAGAAAATTCTTTCTTCTTTGTAGTCATTAAGTCCTCCCAGAATAGAGATTCTTCTGAAGGCCAATATGCAAGACCATCAATGGTTCCTCGATCACAAAGAGCTATTGCTATCTTATATTCTTCCTCTACCATTGTTTCGATTTCTTTTTGCACATGGTATATGGCTCTTTGAGCAGCTTTTTTTGCAGAGATTGTATTATTTCTCCAAAATCCACCACCAAAAATAATACTTGCTGCCTCAGGTAAAATAAAAACATGCTCACAAAAATATTTCTGTGCCATTTCAAGAATGGCTGTTTTACCAGCTCCAGGTCCACCTGTTAGAACAATACGACTAAATTTATGAGTCTTCTCTTTACATGAACATGAACCAGCACAGTTAGTTTTTTGTGTCATATTTATATCTTTATACAAATGATTTTCTCTTACCAAAAACAACTCTAAAGTAATTTAGCTTGTATTATATAATAGTGTAATCTATAAAATAGTAATAAAGACTCTGAGGAGATTAATATGACTTCAAAAAAATCAAAAGATAATAAGATTGTTATAGGATTAGTAAGCATCATCATAGTTCTTGCAGGTGCTTTAATTTTTACCCAGGTTAATAATAGTGGGATTTTAAATCGCCTGTTTGGTCAAAATGTTGTTACCGTCCCTGCAGGAATTAAGTTAAATATATCTCTTCAAAGTTCTTTAAGCTCAGGAGCAAATCATACTGGCGACATCATAACAGGAACAATTACAAGTCCAATTGTTATTGGTGAAGACATCGTTATTCCATTTAACAGTACTGTCATTGGAGAGGTAATAGGAGTATCATCAGCCGAAAGATTTGATGGAGGAAAAGGTGGTTCTATTAGTATAAGATTTAGCTCAATTCAAACACCTGATGGAAAGAAATATCCTATTCAAACATCTGCTATCCCATTTTATGCTGGTGGACGTTCCAGACTAGCAATGGGAGTAACAAAAACTGTTTTAGGTGCAGCTACAGGAGCAGCTCTTGGAACAGCAATAGGTGCAATTGCTGGTGGTAAAAGAAGCATTGGTAGAGGTGCATGGTCTGGAGCAGCAATTGGTGGTGGTATAGGTGCAACTACTGCACTTGTCGCTAAAGGACAAGAAGCTTATGTTTCAGGTGGAGCACAAATTATAGTAAACCTGGAACAACCTGTTCAAATAGTTGCTCAAAAGAAATGATTTTGTAATAAGGAGGATTAGAAATATGAAATGTAAGTATTTTGCGAGTTTTGCGGTTTTCGTCACTTTGTTTGCTTTGGATTATTTACTTCATGGTCTACTACTTAAAGACCTATACCATCAAACTGCTTCACTATGGAGACCTGAAGCTCAAGTAAAAAGTATGATGTGGTATATGTGGATTGGATATTTAATCTTTGCTCCTGTCTTTGTCTGCATCTATAGTAAAGGTTTTGAAGATAGTAAAGGTAGGATAGGACAAGGAATACGATATGGGTTTTGGATGGGGATTTTACTTTCAGTAATGCCAAATCTTATTTGTTATGCAGTAATGCCAATACCTTTAAAGCTTGCGGTTTGTTGGATAGTTGGTGAAACAATAAAATATACCTGCCTAGGAACTGTATTAGGATTTGCTTATAAAAAATAGAATTAATTGCCCACTGCCTGATTCATATTCATAATTAAATATGCCGGTGTTGGTTCTTTAGTAGCACTTTGAATCCAGTAAAGTGTTTTAGCTACTTCCTTAGCATCGGGTCTTTCATCCGAGTCCTTTGACAATAGTCTTTTAGTCAATTTTACAAGTTCTTCATCAACAGCAGGTAATATTCCATAATAAATAGGCTCATCTCTTCTTGCTCTTCTAAAGAGTTCAAGAATTGTATCCTTTCTGTTGTTATATCCGGATCTCGGGGTATCTTTTGATATTGGAGTATCTACCAAACAAACATCAAGATCTCCCTGTGGAGTAGCAACATAATCTACTGTTGCATTATTTATACGGTTATCACGCTCATTTTCTATTTCAACAACTTGTTTATTTTTTATATCGTAGGGCAATCTCTTTGTCATTAAATAAAAAAGCATTACGCCTAAAGAATACATATCAAACTTAGGGGTTACTTTATTTGAATCCCAGTCAGTAATTGGCAAATAATGGGGAGTGCCAACAATTTCATTTACACAAGTTAATGTAGTTAAAGTATTTCCCGAAACACTTGCAACTCCAAAATCCACGAGTTTTGCATTCTTATTATTAACAAGGATATTAGCTGGTTTTAAATCTCTATGAATAACTGTTTGTTCTCTCGTGTGAAGATAATTAAGACCTTCTGCTATCTGAGCGAAATAACCAATCATCTCTTTTAGACTTACTTTTTGCTGATGGAACATCTTTATCATAGTTTCCATATTACTTGGTTCATTTCCTAATCCACTGGAAAGATTTTCCATAACATAGTAAGGTCTTCCATTGCTCATTCCAAAATCAACAATATTAATAATGTTCTTATGGTCTAGCTTTGATAACTCTTTTGCTTCTCTAATAAATCTTCGAACTCCCTTTTCAGAATGAACTGCTTCAACTAAAGTCTTCATCGCATAAACAGCTTTATTCTCTAAATCCCGAACAATAAATATATTTCCCATGGACCCACTATCAAGAAGTTTTTCAACTCTATACTTATCATCAATCACTTCACCAACTCTTACTCCATCAACAGCCAGCTTTCTTCCAGAGACACACCTGCTTAATTCAGTCTCTGAAAGAGGACCACACGATCTTTTAATTAAAAGTTTTAACTGCTCTCTTATTTGCTTTCTTTTTTCTACCAATAGTTGTTTTTTAGCTTTAACATTATAATCAGGCAGTCTATTTTCAAGACCATCCATATTCAAAGAAGGCATTCTTTGAGTTTTATAAATTTTTTCAACAACTTCAATGGTACTCATAAAATAAAGTTTTGCTTTGGTAGGTATTATTATAGTTACAACCTCTCAATAAAACAAATTAA
>JAHFBE010000047.1:16038-19145 GCA_023250205.1 Candidatus Melainabacteria bacterium
AATTAAGACTTCCCACCTCTAGATAACTTAGTTGATTATCTACATTGAAATTTCAAAAACATTAAATTACGATATGTTATAAGCTTAAAAGCATTAGAAACCAATAATGATAACTCCTAGCGAAATATTTGACCTTGATGAAACGATTGAAGATACACATGAATTTATTTCAAGTATTTTTAACATTGAAGAGGACTTAATTTTAAACCCAGATTTGTATCCAATTGATAGATTAGAAAGATTAAATGAGGCAAGAAGAAGAGCAGAGAAAGAATCACTTGAAATAAGTGACGATAAAGAATTATATTCCACAATTATTGAAACAACAAATAAAAATTACCTTATAAAGATATTTCAAGATTTATTAGACCTTGACATCTACGAGTATGATTTCAATGACTCATTAAAGAACAATGTTTTATATATCCTTCAAAAGAACACCACTTATTTAGATACTCTGCCTATTAATTCACCTCTAGAATCAGAGAAAGACCTATCATTCAATGAAAAGTTAAAAGAACTATTCAAGAACGAGAATGAATTTAACTATACTTTTACAGAGTCAGATAGAGATTATAAAAACAAAAGAAATCTCATAATAAAAGAATGTTTCAATGAAAACAATAAAAAATATCTAGATTTTTTTAAAGAAAAGATTCTTTCCGTATCACCAATTATTTGGAAGCATTTATTAATTCAAGAACTTCAAAATTTAGATTTAGAATCCAGCAAAACAATTCTGACCTATCTGATGCAATCTCATATTCAATCTACTTATATCAACAGGAATAGTAAACAAATGAAAAAAGCTGAGCTATTCTTTAATAGTAATCATTGGGGAAGCTTACTTACAAAAAATCAAAAATCTTTCTATCTTTCGCTTCAGTTAATATTTAACAAGCTAAAAGAATCTAATTACAAAGGTGAAGAGTTAACTGAATACAATAAGAACGTAGTTCAAACTCTTATTTGGTTAAAATTTTCTCCAAAAGAATCATTAGCAGTGTTAGAAATACTAACTGAACTACATGAAAGAGAAAAATCTTTTGCCCTTAATACCCCAAACAACCTAATTCTTCACCTACATAATTTAAAAGACAAATTAAACAAACAGATAAACAAGAAGACAGAGCCACTTTGTACAACAGGTTTTAACAGCTCATCAACCACCAATGAGATGCTAGCCGCCAAGAACATTTGTAATTCAATCACAGAGAAAGCTATTCTCATCTGCACAGAGGTTTTAGCAGATGAAGAATTACTCATTAGAGAAAAGATAAGAACTGAGAGAAGTAGTCAATTTAAAAAGCTATCAAAAGAACTAATATACTCAGCTATAGTATTTTCCTTACTTGGAGCAATTTGGTTTGGATATTATTACTTTTTTAACATTGAAAGCATTTATAAGAACTCTTTTCAAAAAAATGCAAGACTTACAATGGAATCAACGCCATATTGTACAGAACTAAAAGACTCACTCGACCCAGTTAAGAATGAAACGAATCAAAAGCTTCGCCTTGATCATATAAACGATTTAAATTCCAGATATTTCAAAGTTCTTTCAGTCTTTTTAATCCCAGAGCTAACGGATAAAGAAATCAATTCATCCCTACCATCCTTAAACATTCCTAAGAACATTAAAGATCTAGACTCTATAAATATCATTCGAGGTTATTTAAGTAAAATCTTCAACATGAAAGAATGGGAATTAAATATTGAACCCATGCTAGGACCAAATGTTCTAACAGAATTAAGAGCATATGGAGCTATTTCAGACTTTCTAGTTCCTTCTTTGGCACACTATATAATCGTTGATAATAATGGACAACCTCTTCAAGTGAATGGAAAGATTCAAATGTTTAATCCACACCCAGAGAAAGAGGGTTTAAGCAAAACTCTAATAGCTAAATTTGGCAAGGTTTCTAATGATGTTCTTACTAAGCCTAAGTATTACATAGATAATTTTGATGTTAACTATATAAACATAAAAAACTCTTCAGAGCTATTACTCTCTAAAATAACAAGCTTGAAGAACGTTACAATCAACAAATACAATAAATCCTCTTCTAAGGAAGAGCGAGTAAAACTAAAAAAGATCTTGCAAGGTATTGCACTAACTGAGATAAGATTGTTAGATCTCAAATCTAAGATTCAATTGCGCCATGATTACATTGTTAACAACAATACTTACAGAGCACCACTGGAATAGTAAAACTTTCTACGTCATTGCGAGTCAAATACCCGCCTTTGGCGGGTCCGCTTCTGTCGGGAAATGAGACGTGGTAATCTCACATCTATGATTATGTTTGATGAGGTTTTATTATTACCATTATTTGCCCTGTAAGATTGCTTCGCTTATGCTCGCAATGACAAATTGATTACATGGAACACTTAACGATTTGCTTCACGAACACATTTTGAATAGCAAGAATTATAAGGATCCGTTGCTGACGAATAATAACAGGTATGTGGTATTCCATAATAACTTCTACAACTACATACTTGTGACCATGTTACAGCAGTTTTGTTTTGTAAGCTGTTAGCAGGAATATCGCTTGTTAAAGGAATTAATGATTTTTGAGTTATTGCAAAAGCTAAAAAAGACAAAACAATCCTTCTCTTAAGCATAGTACTATCCCCCATCTTAACTTTTAATACTTTGTTTTTTGTTCTTGTCTAAACAACTACCTGATCTAGTTATCGGTGAGTAGAGAAAAAGTCCTAGTACAAAAGAGGGGGGACCATAGATAACATCTATATCTCAGCTGTTTGGTGGAGAGAGTTAGGATTTCCCCATTCCTAAGCGTTGAGCTTTTTGAAAAACTTTTCCTTCAGCAAGAATTGATGGGGCAATAACTACTTCTACGTTCTGCATTTCTTTTATATTTTGTGCTCCTAGTGTAGACATAGAGGTTTTAAGAGCACCAACTAAATTTTGAGTACCATCATCAAATTGTGCCGGTCCAAGTAAAATTTCTTTTAATGTACCAATTGATCCTACTTTAATTCTGGTACCACGTGGCAAAACAGGACTTGGAGTAGCCATCCCCCAGTGAAAACCATTTCCGGGAGCTTCTTTTGCTTTTGCAAATGGAGAACCTATCATC
>JAHFBE010000048.1 GCA_023250205.1 Candidatus Melainabacteria bacterium
CCTGGAAGCAAATCAATTGTTGGATTAGCATATCCTTTTCTAACTCTAAATGTTCTTATCCGTGCGGTAGATACATCTGCGGTCTGAAATCCATTATCTATAGCTGCATTAATAATAGTTGGCCTATGTCCCTCAGGAGCTAATTTAAGATATCTTGCAATTTCAGTGGGATATATGAGGCAATCCTCAGGTTTATATCCAGTTGAAGATAGTTTAGCTTTTAAATCTCTATAATAATCCCTGATTAATTTTGATTCTTGAGTTTGTTTTGCATCTATCTGTGACTCAGCTAAATCGGCAGTTTTAAATCCTTCATTCATTGCAATAGAACGTGTTATCCCACAATACCTTTCATCTAAGCTAAGCTCTCTGCAAAGCTTGGCTGGGTAGATAGTGTAATCAACGAGTGGAATTTTCTGAGCGTTTAGTTCTTCTTTTAGTGCTTTTAGGTGATCTCTAATTTTTTTTGTTGCAGGAGTCTGTCGTGATTTTATTTGAGCTTCGCTTTGACCTGCAATACCTAGACCTTCTCTTAAAAGAATCTCTTTAATATTTGTTTTGCCAGTAGAAAGATTTAATTCCCTCTTTAGTTCTGTAACAAACACTCTGTATGTTTTTGGATCTATATTTTTATCTAGTAATTCTTTTTTCTTATTTCTAGCCCACTCCTTTAACCGTTTTAATTCTTCAGTTTCGCTGGTTAAAATTTGAGACTCAGATTCATTTGCTGTTTGAAACCCTGCGTTTAAGGCAGCACGTCTAAAGGCAGCAGCGTGGATTTTTACTTTATAAGCATTAGATAATGTTTCTGCAAATAGTGTTGAATAAATCTTACAGTCTTTTGGAAGCTTATCCTCTTTTTTTAGCTCTGCAGTTAGTTTATCTAAAACTTCTTCTATTATTACTACGGCTTCAGTCTCATGTGCTTCTTTGTTTGTTCCTATAGAAAGTAAGTATTTGTTTCTTGCTATATTTTTAATTGTTTGAGAATAGGATCTTATTTCATCACGGGATAAATCTCTGTGAAATGCTCCCTGTTTTATTAATTCATTTATTGCCCTTGTTGGGAAAAAAATAGCTTCTTTATTTCCAGATTCTTCATTTAATCTTATTTGCTCAAGAACATAATTATCCAGAAGTTCTAAAACTTCTTTTGGCTTTTTCCCATGAGGGGGTATTTGTGGAAGGACTTCAACTGTTTTCATTACTCAATATTTTACAAACATTAAGAACTAAATACAATTTTGGAAATTAGAAAAATCGTAATTTTGCTAATTGGTTAAGAATAAAATTAAAAAATGAATCTAGCTTTACAAGCTGCTCGCAAAGTTAATTTGAAGGAAAAGAGACACCATTTTCTACTTAAAATTTTCTTTGTTTGTTAAACTAAAAAAACTCCCCAGTTGTTCCGTTAACCAAGAAGATAAGGAAAACAATTCTGGTTCATGTATTCGTTCTGGGTTATTAGTAACTATGTCTTGAGGTGTTACTTTTCGATTTCTAAGAAAATAGGGTGAGTTCATTGGATAGCAAACAATGGGCGACATAAAAGAAGTTTTTTCCATTTGATACTCCTTTAAAGACTATTTAAATTCATTGATTATAGTATAACCTAAAGTTTTACAGGTGTGCTAATAAATCGAGAATAAATATTCTATGTCATTGCGAGGAGGCTCTAAAAGAGCTGACGTGGCAATCTCTGCTGACAGCCATCAATTTATTGTTCTGCTCAAAATTACTATATCTAAATGAGATTGCCACGTCGCCCTTCGGGCTCCTCGCAATGACAAAACAGTCTTAAAATTGTTATACTCCGTTCCACTATAAAAATAATTTATTTAATTCTTTGTAATATTCATTTGTAAGATAATCACTAATATCATTATGTGTAGCACCTTTTAGAATGATTAATTTTTTAGGTTCATTTGCTGCTTCAAAAAGTTTGTACGAATGACTTATAGGAATTATTTCATCTTTATCTCCGTGGCTGATTAAAACAGGAACTTTTATTTTTTTAATTAATTCAATTGAGTTGAAATAGTTATTTGAAATTAATTGGTCAGGGATAAAAGGATAAAGTTCTTTAGCAATTTTTCTTAGCGAAGTAAATGAAGATTGAATTACTATTGACTTTAACTTTTCTTTCATTGCCAGTTCAAATCCTATTGCCCCTCCAATGGATCTTCCGTAAACAGAGATATCTTCAGATTTTAAACCTTTGTCTATGAGATATTGGTACATTGCCTGAGCATCTATTATTACTCCTTCAACGGTTGGCTTACCTGTACTTTTTCCGTAGCCTCGATAATCGATTAGCAGAAAATTTACAGGAACATATTTCTGAATTTCTACTGGAGCAATATACCAGGCACTTACATTTTGGGCATTGCCATGTAGATAGATTACGGTTTTTGTTGAGGCAGGTTTCCCACTAGAGGTGGGTCCGCCTTCGGCGGAAAAACCTGCCTTTACCGCTGGTGCAGGAAAAAAATATCCATGTAATTTCTCACCATCAGAGGTATTGATAAAAACCTCTTCATGTTCTATACCTTCTTGCTTTGGGGATGAAATAAATTCCCTGGAAGGATAGAAAATAAGAGAGTTATGAATGTTTTCTATTAATTCCATTTTATCTGAAAACTAAGCAGCAAAGCACTTTCGGCTTGTTTCATTTTTTCGTTTGAAACCTTTCCTAATTTCTTAGTGAATCTAGTTATATCGGTTGTTTTGATTTGATTAAATAGTGCCATTGATTTATGTTTTAAACCACCATCACCTTTCTCTAAGGTAACTGCAAAAGGCCAATTTTCTTTAATTGTACTTGTAATTGGTGCTACCATTGTAGTTCGCAACCTTTCATTCATTAGATCACTTTGCATAATAAGACATGGTCTAGTCTTTTTAATTTCTTTGCCAATTGTAGGATCTAAATTTATAATCCATATTTCACCACGTTTTGGTTTTATATCTACCATCTATTCGTCTTCCAATGTAACATCCCAATCTTTAAGTTCATCCCAGAGCTCGTCACATTTTTCCATTTCACATACAGCATTTTTAAGCATTTTAATTTCTTCTTCTTCTTTTGCTTTCTTAATAGCTTCTGTTACAAAAGCTGCTTGGTTTTCTTTGGATTGCAAAAAAATGACTAAGTCAATTGGTAGTGTAAACGTTGCTTTTTTTAAATTTGACTTCATATTTAACCTGGCTTTTAAGTACAAGAATAATATACCATATTAAAGATATGGTTAAACTATATGGTCTATTTTAGGATATCTCTAAGCTTTTATACGATAGTTTAGGCTTTAACCTTTTGTTTAATTTCATCGCCAAAAAAGACCTTGGTTTGAGCATAGAGCTCTTTGTCCACGGTCTTTAATGTGCCCACAGCATCTCTGACATCTACATCTACAATTTTATTTCCTTGTAGAGAAACCATTCTTCCAAATTTTTTCTCATGAGCAAGATCTACAGCTTTTAGTCCGTATCTTGTGCCAAGTACTCTGTCATAAGCGGTAGGAGAGCCACCTCTTTGTATGTGACCAAGAGTAGTGGATCTGGTTTCAAAACCTGTTTTTGCTTCAATTGCTTTTGCAAGTCTGTCGCCAATTCCACCAAGTTTTACGTGACCAAAGGCATCTTTTTCCTGATCTTTTAAAATTTCTTCATTTGCAAATTTTGCACCTTCAGCAACTACGACTATTGCATAACCAGCTTCTTTCTTTCTGATTTTAATAGCCTCAGCAACTTTATCGATATCAAAGTCATATTCTGGAACAAGGATATAGTCAGCAGCGCCTGCAATGCCGCCCATTGTTGCTATCCAACCAGCATGTCTTCCCATTACTTCTAAGACTAAAACACGATCATGAGATCTTGCTGTGGTGTGTAATCTGTCCAGAGCGTCACAGACAATTGAAATAGAAGTATCAAAACCAAATGTTTGATCTGTAGCATTTAAATCATTATCAATGGTTTTAGGTACACAGATTATTGGAGCTTTAAAATCTTTTACTAATTTATCTGCCACTCCGCAGGTATCTTCTCCGCCGATGGCTATTAATGCATCGATTTTATTTAACTTTAAATTGTCCATTACTTTTTGTTGACCACCCTCTACTTTATAAGGGTTTGTACGGGAGCTTTTTATAATAGTCCCGCCTTGATTAAAAATTCCTTCTGCATCAAGAAGAGTTAGAGGTTTAATTAAATTATTTATAGGACCTTTCCATCCGTATAAATATCCAAGAACTTCATCCCCGTATTTTTTAATTGCTTGAAATAAAACCGCTCTAATTACATTATTCAGCCCGGGACAATCTCCACCACCAGTTAAAATTCCTAATCGCATAGTTATTCCTCCACAGAATGAATATGATAGCAAATTTAAGAAAATAGAATTGTATTTTTAGATTGGCAAATCTTTATTTTTACTAATTTCCAGGACAGAATAGTTCTCTCTTGCAGTCAAGTCCACATCCAGCAGTACCTGGAGGTTCACATTCTTCAATGCCATTATTGTTTATAGCTCCATCACCACATTCTTCATTTTGACAAGTACAACTGCAACCGTCACCATCAACCAGATTTCCATCATCACACTCTTCGCCAGTTGTAGTTATGGCTGCTAGTCCTGCAATCGCTATGCCTACAGTAGGTCCCTCTGTAATCATGTTTCCACAACCAACAGCCATTACACATACACATTCACTTTCTGCTCCAACAGTTAGGTCTGCCATACAAATTCGACCATCAGGGCAAGCGCCACCACCACAGAGTTCTACAGCCGGAATATTACCACAAGCCATTCCACCTATTACACACATCAAAGTGCTCATATCACAGGTTTCGTTTGGTTGGCAACAGGTAGTACCACAGATATTTGGGCAACAATTATTATTCAAACACATTGTGTTATTAGCGCAACATTTTGCACTTGCTCCTGTTCCACAAAGTGCTTGTCCTGCAGCTGGATTACAGCAAACTTGAGTACCAGTATCATCAGGATTATATAAATTTTTGCAACTGTTTGCATTACAACATACATTGCCACATTTAATTTTATCGTCATCTGGACAGCATGTACCACCAGCACACTGACCATCCATACAGCACATACCACCAACGCCACAAGGAGAAGAACCGCTAATACAATCATTACATGACATGCAATTGTTACCACATAGTTTATTAGGATCATTACTATCACACATACTGCCAAGTGGATCGCACACTTCACCAGCATCAACCACCATATTTCCACATTGATTTAAACAGGCACAGGTTGAGTCAGAGTTCACAGGTCCCCAGGCAGTACAATATTTCCCTGGATCTGCACACATTAATTGATAAACTGTAGTCTCAGGGTAGGATATTGTTTTAGTCATGCACCTATCACTATAATCATCAGCAGTACCATCAGTATTGGTCACAAGATATGAATTACAATTAACATTAAAACAGCAATTGTTAGTCATATCATATGGAGTAGTACCAGCAGGGCAAGCATTATTTGGAGGAGGATTTAATCTGTTTGGATTTGGAGTACTCCCTCCACCACATCTATAACAACAAAAATTATTAGTTGCATCAAGTGGAAAACTATTGGCTGGGCAAGTCGCTGGTAGTGTTTGTGGATTTGGAGTGTATGGTTCTGGACATGTAAAACAACATTTGTTAGTCGCATCAGTTGGAAAAGTACCAAAGGGACAAAAACCTCGAGTGTTACTTCCTCCAATTACAAAGTCTGTTATATGGATATTTCCACCACGATCTGGGTTTGGAGTAGAACCTGGCGGACAACTAAAACAGCAATCGTTATAGTCCATATTATTAGGATAAGAAGGACTATAGTTATTAATAGGATATAAAGGAATAGGATTCTCAGGTGGACAAGACATTTCTGGGGTTGGGTTTGCAACTGCTCCTAATGGACATCTATAACAGCAGCCACTAAAGCCATCACCATAATAACCGCCATAATAAGAGTAAGGGGTATTAGATGGGCAAGACATTGTTGCATCTGGATTTACAACTGTATACGGTGGACACCTAAAACAGCAACCATTATGAGTAGGATAATAAGGATTAGGAGCGCCAGCTGGACAAAGCATTGTTGGATCTGGGTTTACAAATATAGTATAGAAATTAGGCTGGCAATTAAAACAACAATCAGCACCATTAGAGTAATAAGGATAAGGGTGGGAATCTGGACAAACTGGATTTGGGTTTGAAACTGCGCCTGATGGACAAAATCTATTAATAGCGTTTACGTTTGGTTGATTAGAAGTGTTAATTTTAGGAGGATTAGTTGTAGAAATTGGTTGTGGTAGAGTTCCAGTAGAGTCTGGAGTAATTGTATTAGTTATAGAACTATTAGTCTTTATAAGAGTTTGTATTTGTTGTTGTATACCTATAAGATCTTGTTTAAGTTTTTTCTTAACAGCATTATTTTTTACAGCCTTCATTTTTTTTATTAAGGCTTTTTCTTTCTTCTTTAATTCCATTAAGGATTCATTCTTTATGTTTAAAGTTTTATTTGCTGCTTTAGAATTCTCCTGCTTTGCGGCATAAACAAAATGAGTCTGAGATGTCATTATAGAAAAAGCCAGTCCCAAGACTAATAAAAAAGAAAGATTTTTCTTGTTTAATATTTTCATTTGTTGTTAAATACCAAAAGTAAATTGTTTCATGTATTATCCTTATTAGTCAACTTAACTCCTTAATTCCATCCGTTACATGTACTTTCTTCTATTTGACAGGTAGCTGAACAGCCATCATTACTAGTGGGAATTTCATCGTCATCTTCACATTGCTCAACACCTGTTTGTATATAACCATCACCACATCTTGCACTGATACAAGTATGCAGACAGCTATCAGCATTATTAGTGTTACCATCATCGCATGCTTCAGGTGCTTCTACTGTGCCATTTCCACAAACAGAATTGTTCGGGGCTTCTGTTTCACAGGTAGAAGAACAACCATCTCCATTAATTAGGTTTCCATCGTCGCATGCCTCACCTGTTTCTACTGTGGTATTTCCACATACTGACATGTAGCAGATTTGTTCTGCATCTGAAACTAGAGAAGCATATTCTGACTGACCTGCAAGATATGTAGTTGGTGTACATGCGCATCCTGCACATATTTGACAGGTTGCAGGAGTATTTCCTTTTGGACAAGTTCCATCATCCCCATCGCAGGCTTCACCTGAATCTAACATTCCATTTCCACAGGTTCCAGGAATAGTGTGACAGAAAAAATCACAAGTAGGACCGGGCGGATCACATTGTTCTCCTGTTTCTATCATGAGATTTCCGCAGACTGGAATGCCACCACTTGATGATGAACTTGAACTACTGGAGGAAGAACTACTACTGCCACCACTTGATGATGAGCTTGAACCACCGGAAGAAGAGCTACTGGAACTTGAAGAAGAAGATCCGCTACCGCCACTTGAAGAACTACTGCTGCCATCTTCTATGCTACAAGTTCCACTGCAACCATCACTATCTTCAATATTTCCATCATCACATTCTTCACCATCTTCTTCAATCCCATTTCCACAGACAGGATCAGGAATTTCTGCAGCACAATCTGCTGAACAACCGTCGCCATTTAAAGTTCCACCATCATCACAAGCTTCTCCTTCTTCAAGGACTCCATTTCCGCATATTGTACCTGAACTACTGCCACCACTGCTTGATGATGAACTTGAACTACTGGAGGAAGAACTGCTAGAGCTTGAAGATGAAGAGCTGCTACTTGAGCTGTTGCTTCCGCCACTGCTACAACTGGGACCTTCTAGTTCAGAGCTAGGTGTTAAGGTGATTTCATTAGGTAAATCCCCACACCTGACATCGATTGGGTTCTGAAGATATAATTTATTTTCACCATTACAATTCCATTCTTGAGATGAATATTTTAATTCATAGCCTTGATTAAGAATTGTCAAATTAAAAGAATATCCTCCACCGGTGCTGTTAGTAAATAAATTTGCAGGTATTGAATCATATTGGACACCACTTATTTCAAGGTTCTTTTCAACCATCCAAGAACAAGATGGACTATCTTGTTTCTCTAATACATATGTTCCGTTTAGTTCCTTACAATAAGGCAATTCTTCACTGTCAGTAATATTACTCACTGAAACTGTCCATGTTTTAGGAGCACAAGAGCAATCACATCCTGTTGGTGTATCTGGTTCACAATTTCCATTATTACAAGATTCACCATCAGGACAATCTGCATCAAAGGTACATGGCATGCCTGATGAAGAACTACTGCCGCCACCTGAACTGCTACTTGATGAGCTGGTAGAAGAAGAACAAAAATTCTGGCATAGTCCATTGCAACACATAGGTCCAGCAGGTGGACATTCTGGAGATTGTGAAAGGCAATCGCTATCTGAACTACAAGAACATTCAGGACTACCTGAAGTGCTTGATGAAGAACCATCAGGACAGGTTATATCTGGATGGTTGCAATAACCTGTATTAGTAAGACTATTGTAAAAGATAAGAGTACATATACCATCCCATGTAATTGAACTCAAAATATTTGGACAGTTATCACAAACATCACCAAGATTATCACCATCAGTATCTATTTGATCCGTATTTGGAGTAGCAGCACAATTATCGCAGCCATCACCCACACTATCATTATCACTGTCATAATTGCATGTTCCGTGACAGCAGCGTTGATTAGTACAATCAGCATCACTTACACAAGGACCCATTGGTACTTGTACATTTAGTATTTGATTTTTATCAAATTTAAAATTAGTAAAATTGTTTTGAAAAGCGGTACCATCAAATCCGCAAACCTGTGAGCGTACTTCAAGCGGCAAGGCCGAAGTAACAAATATTACTACGAAAATAATAATTAAAATTCTTTTCATTTTAGCTCGTAAACAGGGCTATAATAGGGATCTACCTCAAAGGTAACCATATTCCTTTAGGGGAATCCCTATTTTTCATAATAAGGTGGTTTGTTGTGGAATTTGTGATGTATTTGTTTAAATTCAGCGCTTTTATGGTTGAGAGAGGGTAGTCTTTATTAGCAATCCCGATCTAATTTGCGCAAATTATTTGGGATTGTTGTGGAGACGTTGCATGCAACGTCTCTTCCCGAGCAATGACATGTCCTAGAAAGCTGTAACTTACTGAACGTTTGCTTTTCCAGTGGCGCCCATTATAGTATTCCCACCTATAGTTGCACCTGGAAGTTTATCAAAAGTTGCTCGATCGATTTGTAGATTATTAATATTCGCTCCCATAAATGAAGTTGGATTTGTAGTGAATCTAACAGTTGTAAAAATTGATTCCTGTAATTTTGCGTCACTAAAATTAGTCTGGGAAATGTCTGCACTGGGGAATCCAGCGTTGTTATCAGGAGAAAGATTTGCTTTTTTTAACACAGCGCTGCTGAAGTTTGTGTTAACCAGTGTTGCGCCAGTTAGAATTGGACCTACGCTATTTTGCTCTCTAAAATCCACTCCACCTAAATTAGCATTTGTAAGATTTATACAAGCCCAGTTTACATTTGCAAAATTTACTCCACCAATAATAAAGTCAAATTTGTTTGAGCTATGAAGATCGAGTCCAGTAAAGTCTTTCCCATCTGCATTTGTAAAAACAATACTTCTGAATCTTACCCCTGTTACTGGTGTTGAATTAAACAAATTTCTTAAAGTATTAACCTGAGTATTAGCAGCGTTAATAGTCGCACTGTTATTTAAATTTGTAGCTAGTGTATCCAAGAAAGTGCTTGTATTACCGACGGTGTTGTTAACTGAGGTTTCAAATGCTTTTATCTGATTTTTTGTGGTTGAATTTGAAGTGTTGCTAAGAATTGTGGCAATAGAATTAGCAAAATCTCTAAAACTTTCTCCATTTGTAGTGAACAATTCAACTCCTACAGGATTTGCATTTACCATGCAATTATTTAGTACATTTCCACCAATTTGTTGAACACTTGCTTGGCAAAGACATGCGCCATTCTTTGGGGCACAATATTGTATTCTGTTGTCTGCTGTCAGTGGGCAATCATTACCTTCTACACAATTAGTAGCTAGTTTTGCCTTATTACACTTAACTAGAGGAATGCATTGACATACCCCGTTGACAGTTGCACAAGTACTGAGAGCATCATCGCATGTTCCATTGCAGGCTGGGGCTGACACTCCGCACTTTGCTATAACTGCTGGTGCTGGTGGAAGTACGTCAAAACGAATATTAGCGCTTCTGTTTTTACTAAAGACTCTATTTTGAGTGCTTACACTATAAATACTGTAATTTACTTCTGTTGTTAAATCTGAAAGGTTCGAACCTGTTCTACATACGTTGTTGCATGAATCGTAATCGATGTTATTTCCATCATCACATTGTTCTGAATTTGACTGAACAATTCCATCTCCACAAAATTCATCAGTGCTATCAGTAGACAGAGTATCGCAATCACAAGCTTTGATCTTACAGCTTGAATCACATCTTGAAGTGTTTGGAGGTTCACACTGTTCACCACTGTCAATCTTTTTATCTCCACAGGTTGATCCGAAGCTTGAAAGCGCAAGAGGCCAATAAGGTAACAATATTGATATAGCTAAAATTACCGGCAATATTCTTTTTTTGTAATTCATGGAAATTGGTTTCTTATTACTGTGGATATTATACCCACAAGCTTTAAGACAACCCTTAGGGATATCTCCAAGACTATTAAGAATAGTATTCATAAAATAGAATTTTTGTCTTAAAATTAAATATTTTTCTTTCATTGTTAATATTCCCATAACTTTTAATTTATCCCTTTCATTTATGTACAATTACAGGCTTCAAGTTTGCAAGAGTTTGAACAACCATCATTACTGTTAGTGTTTCCATCCTCACATTCTTCGCTAGAGTCTACAGTCCCATTTCCACAAGAAGAACTTGTAGAATTGCTGTCACTAGAATCATCTCCAGAACTATTACAATTACAGGCTTCAAGTTTGCAAGAATTTGAACAACCGTCATCACTGTTAGTGTTCCCATCCTCACATTCTTCACCAGAATCTACAGTTCCATTTCCGCAAGTAGAACTTGTAGAACCATTGTCACTGGAATTGTCTCCAGAACTAGCGCAATTGCAAGCTTCAAGTTTGCAAGAATTTGAACAACCGTCATCATTGTTAGTGTTCCCATCCTCGCATTCTTCACCAGTGTCTACGGTTCCATTTCCGCATATAGGACCCACTCCACAATATGTTGCTGTAATACTATGGCCTGTAGGTCCTCCGCCAGTATTATCTACTTTAATTGAAAAAGTGTTTAGTCCTATAACTAATCCAGCAGCTTTGTTAAGAGTGACTGTTGGTCCTTGTGAACCCCATTCCCCTCCACCAAAGATTTGTCCATTATTTATTGGTTGACCATTCAAAGAAGCAGTAAATTGATCATCAGAAGGTATTTTTAGATAAATAATATAATTAGTAAGATCAATATTAGACGGGACTGTAAATTTTGTTTCATGTGTGTAAGAGTCATTTGTTGATTGTTGTGCATTAATCCAGCAAGATTGTGTAGTTGTTTCCCAGTAGCTGGCTGGACTGTTGCCTAAATTATCAAATCCCTGAATAGTGGAAGCAGAGCCAGTATTTGGAAAGAATTCACATCCTGGAGTTGAAGTTACAGTGCAGTTTGTTATAACCTCGATTTGGCAAACGGAAGAACACCCGTCACCATTTGTAGTGTTTCCATCGTCACAGATTTCTCCAGATTCTACTATTCCATTTCCACATACAGGTGTCGTAGGAATTTCTATTTGGCAAGCGGAAGAACACCCATCACCATTTGTAGTGTTTCCATCATCACAGATTTCTCCATTTTGTAAAATCCCATTTCCACATACAGGTGTTATAGGAGTTTCTGTTTGGCAAACAGAGGAACATCCATCATTATTTAGAGTGTTTCCATCATCACACTGTTCATTAGATTCTGATATGTAATTTCCACATATAGAAGTGGTAGTTGTTGTATTAGTTACGGATAAGATAGATGAACCAGTAGTAGATGAGTCAGTAGTAGAAGAATCATTGGAGGAAGTGCTATCGGTAGTAGCAGAGTCAGTAGTTGTTGAAGATGATGTCGTAGAAGAATCAGAATCAGTAGTAGAGGAACCAGTGGAAGAAGTGCTATCGGTTGAAGATGAGTCAGTGGAGGTTGAGTTCGTAGTTGTTGAGTCAGTAGTGGATGAATCGGTAGTAGAAGAATCAGTGGTAGAAGAGTCGGTGGTAGTGGTAGTACTAGAAGAATCATTAGAGGAAGTGCTATCGGTAGTAGCAGAGTCAGTGGTTGTTGAAGATGTCGTAGAAGAATCAGAATCAGTAGTAGAGGAATCAGTGGAAGAAGTGCTATCGGTTGAAGATGAGTCAGTGGAGGTTGAGTTCGTAGTTGTTGAGTCAGTAGTGGTGGAATCGGTAGTAGACGTACAGAAATCTTCTCCATCAGGTGGTAGAGCAGATTCCTCAGTAATTCCCTCTGTACCTAGTGAATCATCAAGTTCATCATCAGATGTACAGAAATCTTCTCCATCAGGTGGTAGAGCAGATTCCTCAGCAATTCCTTCTGAACCTAGTGAATCATCAAGTTCATCATCAGATGTACAGAAATCTTCTCCATCAGGTGGTAGAGCAGATTCCTCAGCAATTCCTTCTGAACCTAGTGAATTGTCAAATTCATCATCAGAGGAAGTGTTAGTGGTTGATGTGGTACCAATTGAATCTTTTATACAAATAACAGCAATGGAACCACTAACCAGAGATAATTCTCCTCCAAAATCTAAACTATGTGCTTGTCCTTTTTCTGAAGCCCAATAATTATTTATTGAAGAAAGACTTAAATGTTTTCTAGCAAAATCAGATGGTGTATTAGGATCTGGTGGAGCAATTTGAGCTAACTCATCTAATGTGGGTAACCTCCACCCTCCACCACAGCTCTTTCCAGCTTCAGTAGTTGCTTGTTCAAATTCATCGCAAAATTGTTTTGCTAGTTCCCAGGTAACACTAGCAGCACCATCGAAGTAAGTAAAAAGAGAAGATTCTGTATCGCTTGTGGAAAGTTTACTTCCAAGAGCTATACTCCAAACCTTATCATTATATTTGCAACCGTTTTCTTCGGAGGAAAATCCGTCTTCTGAAAGTAAGCAACCACAATTTTGTAAAGTTGTAGTAGTACTTGTAGTAGCTTCATCTGTACAAGAATCACTGCATCCATCTCCACTAACAGTATTCCCATCATCGCATTCTTCATGATCAGCCTCTAATATTCCATTTCCACAAGTGGTAGAGGAATTGGTAGTGGAGGTAGTAGAAGAAGAGTCTGTGGAAGTGCCATCGGTGGTAGTGGAAGTCGTAGAGGAATCAGTGGTAGAAGAATCAGTAGTAGAAGAATCAGTAGTAGAAGAATCAGTAGTAGAAGAATCAGTAGTAGAAGAATCAGTAGTAGAAGAATCAGTGGTAGAAGAATCAGTGGTAGTATTGCTTGTAGTTCCAGTTGAATCAGTTTGCTCATTGGCACAGGTTTCGTTGCAGCCATCACCATTTGTAGTATTTCCATCGTCACATTGTTCACTGATTTCTACTGAACCATTACCACAGACAGGATTTGGAGGAGGAGGAATCTCAGTTTGACAGGTACTGTCACAGTCATCACCGTTTGTAGTATTCCCATCGTCACATTGTTCACTGGTTTCTACTGAACCATTACCACAGACAGGATTTGGAGGAGGAGGAATCTCAGTTTGACAGGTACTGTCACAGTCATCACCGTTTGTAGTATTCCCATCGTCACATTGTTCACTGATTTCTACTGAACCATTACCACATGTAGGACCCACTCCACAATATGTTGCTGTAATACTATGGCCTGTAGGTCCTCCGCCAGTATTATCTACTTTAATTGAAAAAGTGTTTAATCCTGTAATAAGTCCACCAGCTTTGTTAAGGGTGACAGTAGGTCCTTGTGTGCCCCATTCTCCACCGCCGAAAATTAAATTGTTCTGTCCTTCTGTAGCAGTAGTGTTAATTACTGGTTGACCATTTAAAGAGGCGGTAAATTGATCATCTGAAGGTATTTTTAGATAAATAATATAATTAGTAAGATCAATATTAGACGGGACTGTAAATTTTGTTTCATGTGTGTAAGAGTCATTTGTTGATTGTTGTGCATTAATCCAGCAAGATTGTGTAGTTGTTTCCCAGTAGCTAGCTGGACTGTTGCCTAAATTATCAAATCCCTGGATACTGGAAGCAGAGCCAGTGTTTGGGAAGAATTCACAACCTGGAGTTGAAGTTACAGTGCAGTTTGTTATAACCTCGATTTGGCAAGCGGAAGAACACCCGTCACCATTTGTAGTATTTCCATCATCGCAGAGCTCCTCAGATTCTAGTATTCCATTTCCACAAGTAGTGGTGCTTGATGAAGTTTCAGTAGAAGAATTATTAGAACTGGTTGTCGTTGAATTTGTTCCTCCAGAGGAGGTTACCCCTTCAGTAATACAAACATTGTCTATAGCAGGACCATAAGAGCTTGAAGGATCGGTTGATTGGCTTTCAAATTTGATTGTAGATGAAGAGCTTATAGCAGTGAATGTAAATGATTTATTCTCCCATCCAAGATTTGAGCTACTATGTCCAGTAGAATCAAATACATATTCTCTCGAAGTATCACCAATGCTAACCTTTAAAAACTTTTCTCCAGGGAAATCGATGTTGCCAGCTAAATCAAAACTTACTGTATATATTGTGCCTGCCATTGTTTCAAATGTTTGTTCAATTCCTCCTACCCCAGGGGTTCCATCTAAATCTAAAGATCTTGTTCCATGGCTAGCAACCCAATATGAGTCGAGATAATCTATTTGCCCATTAATTACTTTCCACCCTGTAATACTTAAGCTGTCTTTGTCTAAAGAACTTTCTCCTATGCCATTTTCAAAGTTTTCTTCAAAGCTTCCATTGATAAGTAAATTTCCAGCACAGGTAGGAGCAATTGTATCTTCAAGAGTACATGTTTCACTACACCCATCTCCATTTACAATATTTCCATCATCACATTGTTCGTCTGTTTCCAGAATTTGATTCCCACAAATTATTGGTTGACCTCTAGAAGGGAGGGCCACAACAGTAAAAACTATTAATAAAAGTAGTAGGATTCTTTGCATTTTAGATATTAAAAAAAAGACTGTATTAGGGTTCTACCTCAAAGCTAAACATATTTCCTCAGGGGAATCCCTAATTTTCATAATAAGGTAATTTATTGTGGGATTTGTGAGAAATTAATTAAAATGCAGTGCTTTATTTATCAGTCATGTTATGTAGTTTGGTTTTTAGAGACTGGCAAGTGAAGGCTTTTGTTTTATGTCATTGCGAGGAGCGTTAGCGACGAAGCAATCCCGAGCTAACTTGCGCAAGTAGCTTGGGATTGCCACGCCTCATTCCATTCGGCTCGCAATGACGTGTATAAAAGTTTTGTACTTGAATCATTTAACTGGTTTATCTGGAAATTTGTTTTGCGGTAGTATAAAAAACAAAAGACCCCTCATCCTGAGGGGTCTTTGCAAGGAGAAGGAATGAGGAGTTTATGCAACTCTCACGCCGTCAAGGAACCTTTGAAACTTTTGTAAAATCTCAGAAACTATTTCTTTGTCACCGTGTGTACTGACTTCACCATCTGGATGTAGCCAGACTAATCCTTCTTTCATTTGATCATTTCTTGAACCCCATGCTTGAAATATCACTCCGCCTACTTGTTTTTGTTCTATTGAATAAATTGTTCCTTCAGCTCCTATAACTGTGCTGACTCTGTCGCCATTTGACCTTAATTCTACAAAGTGTCTTAAGCTGCCATTGTGATTATAGAAATAAACAATCTCTGTTTGATCTGCTCTTATTTCATGGCTTGATGGTAAACCTGTACTATCTTTGGAAATATGATAGAGCTTGGTTCCATTTGTTCTTTCTTCTATAGCTAGATTTCTACCTTCTTCATCTTTACTGAATACTATTTTTGTACCATCTACAGTGGTCATTATTTCTATACTTTTACCTTCTGTGTCTGTTATAAAAACTGATTGTCCGCTGATGTGTTTTAGTTGTACTAATGCTGAGCTGGTTTCTACCAAGTTCGTGCTATTTTTAGTTAATTCCATCATTTTTTACTTTTCCTTTTTAATCCTTGCACTAAATATAAAGATAGATTTTGGAAAATTTTGATAGCAAATTACAATAAGATTTTGTAAGAAAATTCTTTAACCTGTTCTTAACTAAAAGATCTATTGGAAGCCCGCATTATATTGATTGTTTCTTATGATTTAAGCTTCAAGAAATAAAGGTTCTTATAAACCTTAGAAAAAATTTATCTTTTAATGTAACCGACAGTATCAGAAAAATAACAGATGTAACCAAGAGTTTCATATCACAAATTGCAAATATTTGTTTCTGTGATTAAACTTTTTCTTCGTTATGTTTGGAGAAAAAGCAGTAATGCAGAGAAGCAGAGGGAAAATTAATCGATATCATTGGAAATATTGTTTTGTTCTTGTGTTCCTTGCAATGACATTTCTTCCTCTTCATTGTTATTCCAAAGATAATTGGCAACTTTTATACCAACCAAGGCAAAGAGTTGTACGAAGTATAGGTGTATATGAAGATAAAATCTTTATAGGTACTGGAAATGGAATTTTAATTAGTAGGGATAAAGGGAAGACGTGGGAGGATTTTGGTACTGTTCAGCTTTTAAAAAACATTAATGGATTCTCATCTATAAACTGGATATATATAGATGATGAGAAAAAGAAGATTTACATTGCAACAAGTCTTGGTGCTTATTATTCGGATATTGCTGAACCTGATTGGCATAATTTCTTTGAAAATATTAAAACAGAATCGTATCAAGTTAACTCTTTAACAGTGAATGCAGATAAGGTTTATTTATCGACAGATGATGGTTTTTGGATCTATGACCTGGTATTAGGTACATGTGATCGAATGAATCAGGGGTTAGAACCAGATAGTGGCTCAGGCAATTTTCAGGCATTTTATTCACTTTCCAAAGATGATATGACCTATCTGGCAGCATCAAATGGGGTTTATGTATTTGATGAGAAGAAAATGTTTTGGAAAAATATCACTTTTTCTATAGATAAATTGCCGGATGGAAAAATAAATTCTAGGTATATCTTAGATGATGATAAAGGAAATCTTTGGATTGCATGTGGGACAGGAGTTTATAGAAGTAATAATAATGGACTTCCCTGGATTAACTCTTCAGAGGGAATTGGAAGAAATGCAGATGGATTTCAAGGAGTATTTTATTTATTTTTTAAGGATGACATACTGTTTTCAGCTACTGAAAGTGGAATATATTCTTATGATTCAGAAAGTCAATCATGGACAAATCTTTCTTATGGCATTAGGACAAAAGAAAGTTCAAAGAATGTCTATTGGTTAGCAGGTATCGGTGAAGAGTTGTATGCTGCTACTGATGAGGGACTTTTTGTATTAAGAGAACCGAGGCATGAGGCAGGAAGCACGAAACAGGAAGAACAAAATAATAAGATGGTTTTAAAAGGGACTGTTGAGACTGGTTTTGCTGGTTTATCAGAACTTGAGCCAAGTGTAATAGAGGTGCAAAAGCAGGCATTAAAATTTGCATCTCTGCCAACAGCAAATGATTATAAACGTTACAGATTAGAAGCAAGATTAAGAAATGTTTTTCCTAAAGTTGGATTTGACTTGAATAATACTGGTACAAGTACAAATTACTATCAGCTTAATAAGGGAATTACGAGTGATGTCTTGCTCAACAATGATTTCAATTCAGATCAAACAAATCGGCATCAGTTTGACG
>JAHFBE010000002.1 GCA_023250205.1 Candidatus Melainabacteria bacterium
AGATATATTCCATACTCTTTAGAAAAAGCAAATAAGCTAATGAAAAATATACAGCTTAAATCCCGCTATCTTATAAAAGGATTAAGTGAAGACAAAGTTTTTAATGAAATTACTTTAAAGACACAGCTAAATAAGAAACTTAAAGAAAATGTATACAGAATAATTAACTATTCTTTTACAGAAATGCTGAATAATTCAATTGATCATTCTAAATCAAGTGATGTAACAATTGATTTTAAATTTTCATATAACGAAATTGAATTTAAGGTGACCGACTCAGGGATTGGGGTTTTTGAAAGCCTTCGTAAAAAGTTTAAATTAAAAGATCATTTTGAATCGGTTGAGCATCTCTTAAAGGGCAAGCAAACTACAGATCCAAAACGCCACTCCGGGCAAGGAATATTTTTTACATCTAAAATTGCAGATAGATTTATTATTGAAAGTGGAAAACTAAGATTAGTAATTGATAATAAATTAAAAGATGTATTTCTTGAGGATATAAAAAATGTTAATGGAACAAAAATCACCTTTAATATAAAACTTAAAAGTAAAAAAGATTTAAAAGCATTATTTGATGAGTATTCAGGAGAAAACTATGAATTTGATAAAACTAAAATTACGGTGCATCTTTCAGCGATAAAGGAAAATTATATCTCTCGTTCTGAGGCTAAGAGACTATTATTCGGGCTTGATAAATTTCAAACAATAATTCTGGACTTTAAAGATGTAAAATCAATAGGTCAGGGCTTTGCTGATGAGATTTTTAGAGTATATAAATCAAGTTATCTCAAGACAGATATCCAAGCTGTAAATATGTCAAAGGTAATAGAGTTTATGGTAAAAAGAGTAGATAATTGACTTTACAATTGATATAAAAAAAACTTTACAATTAACTTGAAAAAAAGAAGAAAAAATTAAAGTTTTGTATATAAGCTATAATAAACTCTTGTTAAGAGTAAAGTGTTTTGTTAAAACACGAAGTGATATATATAAAGGGGCCCTTACCTCAGCTGGATAGAGGACTCGGCTACGAACCGAGGTGCCGTGAGTTCGAATCTCTCAGGGCCCGTATATTACCTATAAATTTTAAGGATTAATTCCTTGCATGTTTTATAATTATCTACTATGCGACTTTCAAAAGAGAAAATTGAATTACTTAAAAACAAGTTACCAGAACTTTATGAACTTGTTTTAAATGTTACTTCAGTTCTTGAAGGAGATCTAAGTTACCTAAAAAAGCTTTCTAAAGATGCAGTGCAAAAACTTGAACAAAATGATCCTTCCATGTTAAATACTGATTTAAAGTTGGCTGCGATTAAAACTAAGGCAAGTGCTATAAGAGACAGATTAATTCAATCTATAAAAGATTGTAAGTCTTCTTTAGAGCTTACTTCAAATACATCACTAGCTGATGTTTTATTATCTAAAGAATTTGAAGAAGCTATTACTTTTGATGAGAGATTTATTGCTTCTGCTGTAGCAACTGCAATAACAAAAATAAAATATTAGTTGTTTTTTAAAGAAAACCGGGTAAAAATAAACAAGACATATAGAGCATTTAAAGTTTAATTAGATACTTATGACAGAAAAAGATCTAAATACTTATATACAACAAATCCCAAAAGCAGAATTACATCTTCATATTGAAGGAACTCTTGAACCTGAGCTTATTTTTAAGCTGGCAGAAAGAAATAAAGTTAAACTAAAATATAAATCCATTAATGATTTGAGCAAGGCATATAACTTTTCTAATCTACAGTCTTTTTTAGATATTTATTATGAGGGAACAAGTGTCTTAATAACTGAAGAGGATTTTTATGATTTGACCTGGGCATATTTGGAGAAGAGATATTCTGAAAATGTTATCCACTCTGAAATATTTTTTGATCCGCAAACACATACTGATAGAGGAATAAGCTTTAAAACCGTAATTAACGGAATTAGCAAAGCGCTTCACGACGGACAAAAAAAACTATCTCTTTCCTCTAAATTAATCATGTGTTTTTTAAGACATCTGGATGAGGAATCAGCCTTTAAAACGTTAGACCAATCAATACCATTTAAGGATAAAATTATTGGTATTGGGCTTGATTCTTCTGAGCTAGGGAATCCTCCTTCAAAGTTTGTTAATGTATTTAAAAAAGCTACCTCGCTTGGATATTTACCGGTAGCTCATGCTGGTGAAGAAGGCCCTCCTGCTTATATCTGGGAAGCAATTGATAAATTGAAGGTTTTGAGAATTGATCATGGGGTTAGAGCTATAGAAGATAAGAGGCTTTTAGAAGAATTGATTAAAAGAAAAATACCTCTGACAGTTTGCCCCCTTTCAAATATTAAATTAAAAGTATTTAAAACTATGAATGAGCATAATCTAAAAAAATTAATGGATGTAGGAGTAATGGTAACAGTTAATTCTGATGATCCTTCATACTTTGGTGGATATATAAATGAAAACTACCTAGAGGTTTCTAAGGCATTTAATTTAGAAAAAAAAGATATTTATAAATTAGCAAAAAACTCTTTTGAAGCATCATTTCTGAGTAGTTCTGAAAAACAAAAAATGATTGAACTCTTAGACAATTTTTGTAATAAGATTGTTACTGTAGTGGACTAAAGTTTGGAATTGCTATAAAAGTAGAACTATACGGATGTAGCTCTCCAGACTCATTTTCTGCAATTGTGGTACATGTGCCACTAATGATGGATACATTGTTGATTAAACCAATGCAATTATAAGAGTAAATATTAGAATCAAATTGTAGGGGTAAATTAAAGTTTACTAAGTTATAGGATAAGTATCCGGTAGCATTTTCAAGAGCAGTTTGAAAATTCGCATATCTGACTTTATAGTTAAAATATTGTGGAGTGTTTATATCTTTTGAAATGTTTAGCTTATAAAGCAAATCCGGCTTATTATTAGTCATAATGGAAATAGTATAGTTTTCTCTTAACAGTGGAAAATAAGAGTCTGATTGTAAGCAAGCCAGTGATGTAGTTGGGCAATTAACCTGTCCTGCAACAGGGGATTGAGAATCAGTGCTTAATTTATTTAGAGCACGTTCCTCGCACATATCACATACTTTTTTTAAAATTCTTGTAGAACATTTATCTTCCGCATAAGATGGGATATTAAAGTTATAAAAGACAGATAAAAATAAGAGCAAAATTATTTTTGTATTTTGTGGAGTTGATTTCATCTCTTAAAGGATTATAGTTTGATGACATTTCAAAGGTATGGGTGTTTATAATTATTTAACTTCAATAATGACATGATATTTACCTGATTAAGTCTCCATAAATTTGTAAGCTATAATTAAGAGCGCTAAATGAAAGGGCCTTTAGCTCAATTGGATAGAGCGTCTCGCTTCGAACGAGCAGGTTGCGGGTTCAAGTCCTGCAAGGCCCGAGTTAAGTTAAGGAAACTGGTGTTATATAATTTAAGCTGCCAAGCAGGCTTCGGTAGAGGAAAAATTAATATGGATGCTGGAAGAGTTGAACCAAGAAAAACACTAGTTCCTAGTAACAGAACTCCTATAGTTTTATCTGAGGTTGATTGTAAGACATTAGAAACACAATATTCTGATTTGTTACTAGAACATACTCATACTGCCCCACATAGTTCTGAAAGGCGTCAATGTAGAACAGAAATAAATGCCTTAGCAGCACAATTAGGTAAATCCAATAAGCAAATCAACGCAGATATTCGTCACTATGAACAAGCAAAAAAAGGAGGACAAACAATAAGGCAAAATCTCAATGACCTTGGAGTTTATTCTCCTCACTGGAATGATTATTTTGCTTAATTTGGATAAGTGTAATTAAGCAATTACTTTCAACAAGATGCTTAGAACATAAAAAACAATAGTATAATTGAAAACAATTCAATGGGAAGGGCCCCTCGTTACACTAGCAAGTCTGTATCAGACTATTTTGCAAATTCAAAACTTGAATGGTGGTAAAAGAGAAGAGATAAACAGACTGGTTTATGAAAGTTTTGGGTAGAGCTTTATGGTAAATTTGCAAGAAAAATATGTGCAGGTATTAAATGTACCTTGCTTCCGTTTATATCTGGTAAACGCTTGAACTTTTCACTGTCTAGGTGTACCTGAAATGCATATGGAATCTTAACTTTAGTAAGAAGGTAATTTAAATTAGAATCAATATCTTGTTCTGATTCCTTAACCTCGACAGCTACCCAGGGCTCGTTATTTTTTAAAATTATAAAATCCACTTCACGTCCTCTAACATCCCTGAAATATCTTAATTCTGATTTTTCCCCATAAATGTCTGTTACCCAATGACATAAGCGAAGCAAGTGCATGGCTATTAGATTCTCAAATTTTGCAGAACGTTTTTCAACATAACCCCAGTCCCAAAAATAAAGTTTACCTTCTTTTTTTACAGCTTTAATTTTCTTTGAGCCAAATGGAAGAATTTTAAAGCACACATAATTTTTTTCAAAGATATCAATCCAGTTTTTTACAGTCCTGAAATTTACTTCCAGGTCTTCACGCAGGCTGTTTATGGAAAGAATAGAACCTACAGTAAATGGCAGGTGTTCATGTAATACTTGCATTTTGTCCAGCTCAAAAATTCTTTCCAGATCACGTATATCTTCTCTTATTAATCTTGTGCTGTAAGTTGAACGCCATCTCTGTGATTCTTGTTTTGAGCCTGAACAAAAAGGCTCTGGGAATCCGCCAAGCTGTAAAAGATCTTTAAGTACGCCCTTTGCATCTTTAAAATTAGTTTCAGTTTCAAGCTCTGGAATTTTATTTATTTCATTAACTTCAAGATTTAATATTTCAGACAAAGTAAATGGATGTAACCTGTGAAAAAAATATCTACCCTGTAGTGAATCTCCTCCTCTGCTATATACATCAAGTTTTGCACTGCCACTTACTAAGATTTTATGTTTGTTTCTATGCAAGTCAAAAGTACCCTTTAACCAATTTCTCCAGTTTTTGTACTTATGAATTTCATCAAAGACCCAAAGCTTAGCTTTTAAGTCCAGCTCATTGTGTTTTATAAGTCTTTTATGTTCATCAATATCCCAGTTATAATAGAACCCTTTTATCTGACTAAGTAGCTTCTCAGCCAGAGTAGTTTTCCCACACTGCCGCGGGCCTGCAAGAAGGACCATTTTCTTTTCTAAGTCCTTTTTAATGATGCTTTCTATTCTTCTTTGAATTGTAGTATTTTGTGCCATAGTGCAAATTACAACGTTGTGATTTATACTATACCACAAAAACCTTCATCAATTTAACCTGCAATCAAAAGTTAAGCCTATAATCTGGCATTTTAAAGATGGGATTGCTCTGTCTCTACAAATACTGGATCAACGTCTTCTGCCAATGGAATGGCATTGATGCTTAGAACATAAAAAACAATAGTATAATTGAAAACAATTCAATGGGTACGCTTAAGGTTAATTTAAATGATAGGGTGCAAAGGGCCCCTCGTTACACTAGCAAGTCTGTAGCAGACTATTTTGCAAATTCAAAACTTGAATGGTGGAAACCAAACAGTGAATACTATAATCAACAAACCAGAGTTATTGGACAATGGCTAAAGAAATTAAACCCAAAATCAGTACTTGAACTTGGCTCTGGATTTGGAAGAATATCAGAATTGTTAGATAAACTGCCTGATGCAGAGTTTACATTAGTGGATATTAATAAAAAAGCTCTTGGGGTTTTAGGCAAAAAATTTCCTCACAGAGAAGTGGTAAGTAGTAATATTAGTGATTTTGCTTTTAAAGAAAAAAAACATGATCTAATTGTTGCAGTTGAAGTGCTAGTTCATATTCCTGATATTGAAGATTTAGTAAAAAAGATTCATAGCTCATTAACAGACAAAGGTGTATTAATTACATCAATTACACCTGATACATGGTATCAAGCGAATTGGTCTAGAACACCGATAACTCACAGAGGCATTAATGAAAGAGAGTTTGAAGATTTTATCTCACAATACTTTAATTTTATTAAAATTAATAAAAGTGATAATAATCAATTGATTACTTATTTGTTAGAAAAGAAATAAGATCAGACAGTACTTACTATAAGCAATGTAATGGTTTCATTTAATTTATTTTGTAGATAAGCTTCTCTTTTAGCAAGCCTTGCTTTTGAAAGACTTGCTGGCATCTCTATAATTTGCCTAAACTTGTTAAATTCTTTTTCGTCATATGTAGCAATAAAAGATATTTTATGTAAATCTTCTTTCATTCTTCTTGCTAAATCATTTAATGGAACTGATTTATCTAAACTTCTTGCTTGATTTATATATTCCAGAGCTTGCTGGCAAAAATAATATTTAAGAAATAAAGATAATGTTACTTGAGATTCTTGATTTAGTTCTTTGGTACAGTTAGTAAATTCCATAAAAATATCTTCATCTTTAATGTTGTCGGAAATATTTTCTTTAACAGTTTGTGCAAGTCCTTTTGTGAAAAGAAACAGTTCCTTTTCTTTCTTATTTGTTTCTTCCTGGACTGCTTCGTAGAATTGAAGATCATGTTCTGAAATTTCTGTGGGGACAGGTTTTTTCTTACCGTTAAAGAGTCCTTTATTTGTAGCTTGAAATATTCTTGCCGCGTAATCATTCTTTGAGACTTCTCCATTCTGAATACTTACAGCAAAATTTTGCTCAATGGCTTTTTGAATTCTCAAGGCTTGTTTTCTCTCTTCTTCATCAACTCCTGTTGTTAAGTCAATAAGAGTTGTCTTAGCTATACCAAGTAAATAGGAAATGTTCTTAATGTCCATTTGTTCTAGCCTTTTTATTTTTCCTGTGCAGGAGCGATAATGATGTGTTCTCTATCTACATCAACACAGTTTCCATCTGAAAACCAGAGCATTACGTGTCCTTCATCTGTAGTGTGGTATCCGAGATAATAACCACCAGCGACTACTCTATGATCGGAACCTTTACCAGCAAAAAACAATTCTCCAAAATCTAATTCATCAGCCTTTTTAATGTTTTCTAAGGGATTTCTTTTATCGCTTGGATAAAAATCTATTCCTGTAGTATCAAAATCGGCTTTGTATATATTTGGATCAAGAACACGGGTTAAAGGTCTAAATAAAACACCGTCACCTTTGTCATAGATTTTTTTCCCTGCAATAAGGTGGTGTCCATTTTCCTTTCCTTCATAGTTACCACTATAAATTATCCTTCCATTTGCCATGTTTATACAAAGAGTAGGTTTTCTTACTTCTATTTCTCCCAAAACATTGTTTCCATTTTGAAAAATTGCTCCACCGTAATTTTGAGCTAGATACAGTATCTTTGAAGTATTGTCTTTTGTTAGTGGGGTTGAAACAGAAGGGGTGACAGCTTTTTTAACCTCTTTGGGAGTCATCTTGGTAAATGTAAAACAAGTTTCAGGATTTAATGCTACAAACTTTCCTGTATCAAACCAGAGGATAACATTGTCTCTATTTGTTTTATGATAGCCTTGGTAAACTCCTTTTGTTATTGATTTTCCACTATCATTACGGACATGATAACTCTGTCCAACCTCGAGTTCTTCCTCTGCAAATTTTTCAATTTCAAGGAGAGATTTACTATTAATAAAAACAGTATTTTCTTCTTCATGAAGATTTGAGCTGTCTGTATTTTTAATTGTTCTAACTACTACCCCTGTGTTAGTTCCAACGATTTTATCTGGATTTGTAGTTAATATATTATTGTTTTCATCAATGCCATTGAAAGAACCGGATACTACAATAAGCGCTCCTGTTGTTGCATTTAAACAACTTATTCGTTCTCCATTTTGAATAGTTTCACTGCTATCAATTCTTCCATTAACTACTATTAATGAACCTGATTTCTCCACTAACTTTAAAATCTCACGATTCATTGGTTTTGGAGAAAAACCACCGGAATTACCAACATTCTGAAAGTGAACCTTTTTAACCATTTAGATCTCCTTAAATAGCTTATCTATTTTAATAATTAACTAAAATTTAGAACTGAACAAATTATAGTATTAAAAAATTTGTTCTACAAGATGCATAGACATTTAAACATCAATTGCTAAAATGGTTGAACTAACTTTAAATGAGCTAATTATGAGTGATTATATTAAACCTATTGTGGGATTTATTTCGGCAGAGGCTTTACACATAAAGCCTGAGAATAAACTGAAACAATTAATAAAAAACCTTAAGTATAGAAATCCATTTGATCCTAAAAATGATCCTGTAGTAAAACTTATGGAAACCAATAATCCTGCAGTTGTATCGCTTTTGATTGAAGCTTTAAGTGATCCAGAAGCAAATATTCGCCAGGGGGCAGCTCTTATTTTAGGTCATAAGGAAGAACACAGTGCAGTAAAATCTCTAATAGATCTTTTAGAAGATCCTGATTTATATGTTCGTGCCACAGCAGCAAATTCTTTAAAAAAGTTAAAAGATGAGAGAGCAGTTGGAGCATTAATTAAATGTTTAAATGATGTTGCTTCTGAAGTTCGTAGATCTGCTGCAATAGCATTAAAATCCATAGGTTCATCAGAAGCCATCGAAGTTTTGAAAAAATTAGCACAAAATAACAATGACTTATCTTTAAAAGATATTGTGCGAGCGTTTATTTAAATTTGTAATTTATAACAGACATGCAATACACTGGTATTGTGTCAAAAGAAAAAACAAAAGATCTTATTTTCCTCCACCTGGCAGTTTTCCTTTTTGGATTCTCGGCTTTATTTGGAAGATTCATTCTCTTGTCTCCTGTTGTAATTGTTTTTGGACGTACATTTGTGGCAATGATTATGTCCTTGATTCTTTTAAAGTTTTTGAAGCAGCCCATTAAGTTAAAAGGGAAACATGACTATTTTTTATTATGTTTTAATGGTGTTTTCTTTGCTCTTCACTGGTTTACTTTTTTTAAATCAATTCAGGTTTCAAATATAGCAATTGCAGTTCTTACATTTTCTACTTATCCCGTATTTGTTACTTTTTTAGAACCATATTTCTACAAAGAAAAAATAAGAATATTTGATATGGTTACATCTTTTATTGCACTTTTTGGTGTATTTTTAATTCTTCCAAGAGTTGAATTGAGTGATAACCTTACGCAGGGAGCACTGTGGGGACTAGCTGCAGGACTTACTTGTGCTTTTCTTGGAATTGCGAGTAAGAAGGGAATTGAAAAACATTCTGCTTTAGTCATCCCGTTTTATCAAAACCTTACAGCGGCAATTGTTGCTTTTCCTTTTGTTCTTTATATGAAACCTTTGCTAGAAGTTAGGGATGTATTACTTCTTATTTTGCTGGGGAGCTTATTTACAGCTGTTTCAGGAACTTTATATGTTAAAAGTTTAAGCACTATGAAAGTCCAGTTTGCCAGTATAGTTACTTGTCTTGAACCAGTGTATGCAATTATTTTTGCAGCGATTTTGCTAGATGAGATCCCAAGTGTTAGGACTCTTATTGGTGGAACAGTAATTTTAGGAGCTATTTTACTTGCTACTGTTAAATCAAGACATAAAGAACTTATACTTCCAGTAAACTAATCTTCAATTAATTTGTAACCATACTTCCTTAATAAAGGAAAAGTAATTAGAGTGGAAATAAGCCTATCTTTTTTATTTAACTTTTCTTTCCACTCTTCATCAAGTTTTAACTTTACAATGCCACTTTCAAATCGATTTGGATTTCCCCATACAGAATGATTTGCTCCAAGTTTAACCTCATAATCTGAAATAAATGGAAGAGAGGAAGTTTCTTCATTAACGAGGCTCAAGATCTTTGTAATCGTTGCTTTTGGATTTAGAATAAAGTCATCATATTTAAAAAATAAATATTTGTTCTTCATATTTTTACAAAGATGCTCAGCTGCCGTATTTCTAAGATTCCAAAGAAGAGAACTTAAGACAGGATTTTCTTGTTTCATAACTAGAGGTCGATTTTCATCCGGTTGCACAAGCATCTTTTTTTGTCTTGAATATGCAATTCCACGCGGATCTCGTACCAGGTGAATAAAATAAGGATCCACCTCCTCTATTTGACTTAATAAGAGTCCGTAAATTGGAGATTTAGATGTATCAATTATTACTCTTGAATTTGAAACATTACTTAAAGTATTTAGTAATTTACCGTGATTTTTTATGTAAAAGCTGAGATTTGAATTAATAAAACTTTTTACACCAGGCAGGAAAATGCAGGGAATATTTTTATTTCTTAAATATTTCTCACATAATGATTTCATTTTGTCTATGTTTACATTTTCAATACCATTAAATGCTTCTTGAAAAACAGACTTCCATAAATTACATTCTTTAATAGGTGTGCCACAGCCACAAAGTCTATTGTCAGGTAAGACTTTATTCCAGATAGTTCTGATTTCTCCTCCGAAGAAGAAACCGTTGATCTCGCCTAAAATCTTTCCAAGTATAGTGCTTCCATTTCTTCCCCAGCCGGTAATATTGATTACTTTTGTTTTTTTGTTAGGGGTCATAATTAACAATTAATGATAAATTACCAGATAATATCTGTAAACATAAAAGATCGTTTTACAAATTATCAATTATTGTTATTAGCTTTAGAGTCTGACAACCTATACATACTGAACAACTATTAAACTTAAATGCTATTTGTGATTAGCTTTAAGATAAAATTAAGTCTACATGAAGCTTATTCCAAACTTTGCAAGTGATAATACAGTAGGGGTTCATCCTGATATTTTAGATGCAATGCTTTCTGTTAATAATGGAAGTACTGTTGCTTATGGTGAAGATGAATATACCAAGCTAGCTGATAAAAAATTTAAAGAGTATTTTGGAAAAAATGCAGAAGCATTTTTTGTTTTTAATGGTACGGCAGCAAATGTAATTGGCTTGAGGGGATTAACAGAATCTTTTCACTCTATAATTTGTTCTGAAATGGCTCACATTAATAGTAGTGAGTGTAATGCTGTAGAGAGATTTACTGGTTGTAAGCTTCTTACCGTTCCATCGAAGAATGGAAAAATAACAGTTGATCAGGTAAAAGAACAAATGCATGTTTTGGGAGAGCAACATCATGCACAGCCAAAAGTAATTTCAATTACTCAGGCTACTGAATTAGGAGCAGTTTATACTCCAAAGGAAATAAAAACTTTAGCTGATTTTGCTCATAAGAATAATATGTTTCTTCATATGGATGGTGCAAGACTTGCAAACGCAGCAGTTAAATTAGGAGGTTCACTTAGAAAAACTACTGTAGATGCCGGAGTTGATGTACTTTCGTTTGGTGGGACAAAAAATGGAATAATGTTTGGCGAAGCAGTGATTTTCTTTGATAAAAAATTATCCCGCGATTTTAAATATGTCAGAAAACAAGGCATGCAGCTTGCATCAAAGATGCGATATATTTCCGCACAATTTATAGCGCTTCTTTCAAATGACTTATGGAAAAAGAATGCAGAATATGCAAATAAGATGGCGAAATATCTGGAGAAAAGATTAAAGGAAATCTCAAAAATAAAACTGACTCAAAAGGTTGAAACAAATGGAGTTTTTGTTAGCATCCCAAAAAAATGCATTCCATTGATTAACAAGAAATATTTTATTTATACTTGGAATGAGAAAACGTCAGAGATTCGCTTAATGACATCATTTGACACAAAGAAAGAAGATGTTGATGCTCTCATTGATTTTCTAAAAAAGGTTGTAAAATAAAAACATGAATGAAAGCAAAAAAAATATAAAGATAAATATTAATGATATTCCTTGTTATTGTTCTGTTGGAATTGCGACTGAAGAAAAGAAAATGGGACAGAAGCTTATTGTTAGTGTAAATTTGGAAATTGATTCTACAAAGCTAGCTAAAACAGATGCTATAGAAGATACAGTAAGCTATGTAGATGTATACAAAATAGTACAGCAAATCGGGCAATCTAAATCTTTTTCCTTAATTGAATTTCTTGCAGAAGAACTTGTTTCTGGAATTTTACAGATGCCGCTTGTACTTTCTGCTAAAGTAAAGGTCTGTAAGCCTCATATACCATATAAAGATTTTCAGGGAAATGTCTCAGTTGAAGTTGAAAGAAGAAAATGACCTCTGGTCATTGCGAGGAATGAAGTGACGAAGCAATCTCAACCAAATAATTGCTTGAGTTCTGATAACTTAGACATAAAATTGTTAGAGGATTTAAAAAAATCGCAAATTTCCTTCTGGGTAGATAGTTCTGGTGGTCCACAAGAATTATGCAAAAGCTCATTTTATGGAGTGAATCCTAAATATTATATTTATGGCTCTTTAAATGAAATTAACTTATGTGAAAGTGAAAGCGGAGCAATTACTTTTGCTAAAGAAAACTGCTTTGATTTTTTAGAAGAGAAAATTAAGGAAGAAAAAGGAAATCCAGATGGAATATTTATAGGATATTTTGCTTATGATTTATTTCAAGGAAATGAAAAAAGGAACTATCCTGATTTTTTCTTTGCTTATTTTGATGTCATTGTGAGGGAGAACGAAGTCCTGACGAAGCAATCCCGATCGCTTGTACACAAGTTAGATCAGGATTGCCACGCCTCACTTTATTCGACTTGCAATGACATTTTCACTTCAAATATGACTGACTCTGAATATCTTGAAAAAGTTAAACAGATTAAAGAAGAAATAAGAGCTGGAAATGTTTATCAGGTAAATCTTACTCGTGAATACTCAGCTACAGTAAAAAACATTGATGATTTAGGACTTTATCTAAAACTAAGATCAACTTCTCCAAACCCCTATGGTTGTTATTTTAAGACCCCTTTTCTCAGCATTCTTTCAAGTTCACCAGAAGAATTTCTTTATATCAATAGCAAAGAAAAATACATTAGAACACGTCCAATTAAAGGGACGTTGACTAAAGATGAGTTTGAAATAGATCCAAAGAACCAAGCTGAAAACATAATGATTGTGGATTTAGAAAGAAATGATTTAGGCAGGATTTGTGAGTATGGAACGGTGGAGGCTAAGAAATTATTGGAAATTGAGTCATATAAGCATTTGAATCATGTTGTTTCTACTGTAGAAGGAAAGCTAAAGTCTGACATAGGATTAAAAAAAATATTTGAGGCGTTATTTCCAGGTGGATCAATTACTGGAGCTCCAAAAATTTCAGCAATGAAAATTATAGAGAAAGTAGAACCCACAAAAAGAGGAGCTTATACAGGGACGTTTGGTTATATAAAAACAGATGGAACTATGGACTTTAATATTTTAATTAGGACAATTTTGGTACAACCAGAACTGTCATTGCGAGTGAATGAAATGAGCGAAGCAATCCTGGACACGTTCCGTGTCACTTTCAATGTAGGTGGTGGAATTGTTGCAGATTCAAATCCTGAGAGTGAACTGGAAGAGACAAGGTTAAAAGCAGAAGGTATACTTGGAGCATTAAGTGTAGGGTAACATGCTAGTTTTTCTAAATGGACAAGTTATAAATGAAGAAGATGCAAAGATTCCTATAAGCGATCTTTCATATCAGTTTGGCTATGGGCTTTTTGAAACTATTAGATGTGAACAGGGCATTCCTGTTTTTTTTGAAGAGCATTATGAAAGGCTTACTCATAGTGCAAAGGAAATTGGAATGACATTTCCTGTAGAGCAGGAAGAGATTAAAAGATGGATAAAAAATGTTTTAACTGCAAATAAACTATCTTCTGCCAGAGTGAAAATAATTATCTCTAAACGTGTTGAAGAAAAATTTAATGTTCTTGTTATGGCATCACCATTAGAAAAACTCCCAACATCGTATTCTTTAATGACTTATACTTTGGGGAGAGACTCAAAATCAGTTTCCTTTAGGCATAAGACTACAAGCAGAGCTGATAGTTACGTTGCTTATAAAAAGGCTAATGAACAGGGCTTTAATGATGCACTGTATGTAAGTGAAAAAAATGAGTTAATAGAATGTACAAGAGCAAACGTTTTTCTTGTAATGGAAGATAAAATAATTACTCCTCTTTTAGAGAGTGGGATTTTGTCAGGTGTTACAAGAACAAAAATTATAGAAATTCTACAAAGAGATGGTATGGAACTGGAAGAAAAGAATGTTCATAGTCTTTATTTAAATAAAGCAAAAAGTGTTTTTATAACCAATGCAATTGTTGGGATTATGCCAGTCTCAAAAGTTAAATTTGATGACAAGGAGTATGATTTTTCAAGAGACTCAATTGTTACCAAATTAAAAAATGCTTATGATGTCTGTGTTCAAGAGTATTTAGGAAAACATATTGATTCTGTTGTTGTTCAGTAAATACTGTTAATTCAAGCACTTTTACACATTTTTTACTATTTTAAAGTTTCTATAACTAACATATGATATATGTTTTATAAAGGAAGCTTTGGATACTGATCCTTTTAAAATTTTATTTAATTAAGTTTTATAGTTCTTAAGATATATATAATCATTGTATGTTTTAATCCTGAAGTCTTAGTTTTTTAAAGCTATTAGGAGAAAACAAATATGCTTCCATTATTTCTTGGTATAGGTACAGGGCTAATGCTTGGTGGTGGAGGAAGTAGTGATGGTGGTGGAAGCAGTAGTAGTAGCAGTGCCACTGCCAGTTCTGTTTCAAATTCTTCAGCTACAGCTAGTCTATTGAGCGATAATACCATTTATAATTTTACTCCACCTGGAGAAGGTACACACTTAGCTACCAGTACAAATACATTATCCCCCAATCAAGATGGTTTAACATCATGGATGGCAAACATGTTTGCCTCTTTCACAAATGGTTTATTAGATACGGTAGGAGTTACTCCGGCAAATGATGGAAATAGTACCCTTTCTCAATTAGCTCAATTAAGCTCAGGGCGTCCAGGAAGCACTGGTCAATCAACTGATGAATCTAGTGAATCAGGGACTGTTTCTACTGGAACCAATGAATCTTCCTCAGAAGATCCTTTTATAATAAATGGGGCAACAGATATTTTGGCTAATATGCTCTCTTTTGGAACAAACAGTCTTATACAGTTATATCGTAATTTTCAACAAAGGGATTATTTAACATCAATCCAAGGTAGTAATAGCAGTTCAATTGAAACTTAATCTGTGACATCTACTACTTCGCAGACAATTTAATTAGAGCCTTTTATAGGGTATAAAGTAATCCATTAAGTGAAAAAGGTTTATTTTAATAATTATTAGCCGCACTATTTTAGAAGAACATCTTCAGAAAGTCTGCCAAGAAGTTCTGAAACAATACTTTCGTAAGCTATAGACTTTCTTTGAAATAAATCTCTCTCTCTTGAAGAGTATCTGGTTTGTAGACTTGCCTTGCTTTATAGGTTTCAGAGAGTATTAGAGTAACTCTTGCTATTGGAACTAGTAAACTATCTGACAATGTATCTAGTTTACTTTTCCTGAAGTTATGTGTATTTGCAGCAAATACACATGCAATGTATGGATTATTAATAGAAAGAGATCATGTGTTTTAAGCTTTGTACTAAGCTAAACCCCTTTTTTTAATTTAAATTCGTCTGTTTGTGGTGCTACTTTTGTACCTGTATTTAATGCGCTAATTAATTTATTTAGTGCGTTTAGATAAGCTTTTGCACACGCTAAAGTGATATCAGTGTTTGCAGCATGACCACTGTAAACAGCGCCGTCTTTTTCTTTTATTCTAATGGTTACTTCACCAAGAGCATCTATTCCTTCTGTCACTGACTGAACGGAAAATTCTATCAATTCATTTTGAACATTTACAATTTTGTTTATAGCTTTATAAATAGCATCAACAGGACCAGTTCCAAGAGCAGAATCTTTTAAGAAAGTGTTATCACTTGTTCTCCTGAGGCAAACACTTGCAGTGGGCAAACCTGTTCCACATGCTATTTGCAGGTTTTCAAGTTCATAGTGAGAAACTGTTTCCTGGATTCTTTGTTCATCACGAACTATTGATTCTAAATCCCTGTCCTCAACACGTTTTTTCTTATCAGCAATTTCTTTAAATCTTATAAATGCTTTATCAAGCTGTTCCTCGCTTAAGTGATATCCTAGCTCTATTAACTTTTCTTTTAAGGCATGGCGTCCTGATCGTGGACCAAGTGGTAATTTTGAAGAAAGTAGTCCTACATCTTCAGGGTTCATGATTTCATAAGTTCTTTTGTATTTTAAGAAACCATCCTGATGTATTCCTGCTTCATGTGAAAATGCATTTGCTCCAACAATTGCTTTATTTGGCTGGACAAGCATATTTGTAAGTGTACTTACTAAGCGGCTTGCTCTATAAATTTGTGTACTGTCAATGTTTGTATATAAACCAAGAGTTGGTCTTGTTTTTAAAATCATTACAATTTCTTCAAGTGAACAATTTCCAGCTCTTTCACCAATCCCGTTTATTGTACATTCTATTTGACGGGCACCATTAGTAACAGCACTTAAAGAATTAGCTACAGCTAAACCCAAGTCATTATGACAATGAACAGAAATAATAGCTTTGTCTATGTTCGGTACGTTTTCTTTTATCCCTTTAATTATTCCTCCAAATTCAAGAGGTACGGTATAACCAACTGTATCAGGGATATTTAATGTAGTTGCTCCAGCTTCAATTACAGCCTGCAATATTTCATATAGAAACTTTGGATCTGATCTTCCTGCATCTTCGGGAGAGAATTCTATATCATCAGTGAATTGTTTTGCATATGAGACACACTCAACAGCAATTTTTAAAACCTTGTCACGGGACATTTTTAACTTATGCTCCATATGAATATCACTGGTCGCTATAAATGTGTGAATCCTTCTTTTTTTTGCTGGTTCTAGAGCCTGAGCGGCTTTATCAATATCTTCTTTTTTTGCTCTTGCTAGTCCGCAGATTACTGGACCTGGAACTTCTTTTGAAATTAATCTAACAGCTTCAAAATCTCCCGGGCTTGAAAATGGGAATCCTGCTTCAATAATATCTACACCAAGTTTTGCAAGCTGCTTGGCAATCTCTAACTTTTCCTGAATATTTAATGTAGCTCCAGGTGATTGTTCACCGTCACGGAGAGTTGTATCAAATATATAAACTTTATCGCTTTTATCCATTTGTGTTTATTTTACCAAAAAATAATAACAGACAAAAGACTTTGCAATTATCATGTCATTCTGAGCCAAAGGCGAAGAATCTCATGACGTTATGAGATCCTTAGGTAGTAGCTTTTCTGGCTGAAGTTGCTTTTCCTGGCTTTGATTGTTTGCTGAACTTAACTGTTTTTCCACCCCCACCTTTTTTCTCAAGTTCTGAACTGTATTCAATTAACTTTTCATCATGAGTAACACAAATAATAGTTGTTCCTCCTTTGTGGATCTTTTGAAGAATATTCCTAATTTCTAGAGCAGTTTCTGAATCGAGACCTTGTGTAGGTTCATCAAGCAGTAAGATTTTTGGTTTTGTATACAAAGCTCTTGCCAGTCCAAATCTTACTCTCTCTCCACCGGATAAATATTTAAGAGCCTCACATTGACCAACTTTTTCACCAAGGATGTCAGTGAATTGATGTAAATTTAAATATTCTAATAATTTCTTAAGAGTTTCATCATCGTCAGTAGCTTCATTATAAAAAACTATATTTTCTCTTAACGTCATCTCTGAAAATATATCAGGCTTTTGATTTGCGTAAGACATGACTGAGTAGATTGACTCATCACCATATTTTTTAACATCGGTAGTTTTAACTCCACCCTTTCCATTGCTTTCACCAATCAGAATACTGCCGTTCTCTGGTTGATGAAGTCCTGCGATGTTCTTTAGAAGAGTAGATTTTCCTATTCCTGAAGGACCGGCAATAGTTACAAAGTCACCTTGTTTAATATCTAAATTGATTCCTTTTAAAATGTTTTTGAACCTCAATCCTTTTATTGAAATATTGAAATTATTTAATTTAGAAACAGGGATTCTTCTCTTCTCTTCTTCCCCATCAGGAAGGTCAGGTTTCTCAAATTCTCCAAGGATTCTTTCCATTCTTCTAATATTTTCGCGGAGTCTGGGAAATTCTTTGCAGAGTTTATTAACCATCTCTTTAAACGGATCACTTATTCCTTCTGAATACAATACATTTGAAAAGACAGCACCTTCTGAGATTTTACCCATCCAGTGTAGACAAAGAGAAGATAATGCAGACAATATTTGAGTTGTACTAAATGTAAAATAAGAAGTGTATCTTAATTTTGTTTCATAGAGAAGTCTTTGCAGAGTTAGCTTATCAAGCTGATCCATTTTATCTTTCACAGAACGTTCTATTTTTGGAGTGTTTGGAGAGGTTAATATTGTTTCTATTCCATCCTTTACTGAAGCTAATTCATTTGCTACTTTTTCTTTAGCTTTTGTTGCTTCCCTGTGTACGGGACTGATTTTACGGTTATAGGTTTTGCCTATCATGAAGGTTATAGGAATACTCAGAAGATTAATGAAAGTAAGAAGAGGATTTATAAGTGTTAAGCCGATTAAAGAAGCTCCTACAGCAATTGTCTTTGGAAAAAGAAGAGACATAGATTCAGAGAGAATGGTAATAGTTGATTCTTTGCCACGCTCTAAACTTTCTATGATTTCGCCTAAAGATCTATCTTGTGTAAATTTATATTTATTGAAAATTAATGACTGAGAAATTCTTCTGTTAATTTTAGATCTGACATCGTTCATTAATTTTGCTTCATTTAATTCTCCCGCTAAATCAAAATAAGCAGAAATTCCATTTCCTGTAAGAAGCCCGACGGTTGGTAAGGCAATTCCATACTGAAAGAAAAAAGGAGCAACTCCCTGTATTGTGCCTGAAAGAAGGTGGCTCAACATTATTTTAGCTATCGTCCCCTTACTCTTTCCCATCTCATACTGATTCCACAGTTTTGTCATGGCAATTAGTAAACTATCTTCATCTTTTGCAGATACAATAAGCTCAGTTAAAATTTCTATCTCATCTTTTGTTAGTGGATACCTTTTTGTTAGATTTTTCAAAAGCTCATTTCTAATCTCTATCTGGTCTTCGATTTCTGCTTTATAATAGTTTGAAGCTTGAAGAAACTCATTTATATCTTGCTCAAAAGATTTTGCATTATGAATGTTTATAAGAGAATCAAAGTGAAACCAGCTTAATGCCTCAAGTTCCTGAAGCTTCTCCTCGCATAGATGTTGACTAGGTATAGCTTTTATACTTTCAATTAGATCACGAGTCCAGCTTTCTATTTTTTCACCTACTTCTTCACTTTCAATATCGATGAATTCACGATGAGGATGATTCTCTGATACGGTTGTTTTTATTTCTATACTTTCTATAAGTTTTTGATATTTCCCTGTCAATTCTGAATTAAGTAATTTAGCAAGTGTAAAAATACTTTCTGGTTGTAATTCTTGCTCTTCTTTTACTCCATCCAATTCTGATTGATTAAATCTTTGAATGGCAAATCTTAAAGATTGTTCGTATTCAAAAGATGTAATAGGTGAGTGGGTTTCTTTAGTAACATTAGTGGGGGCTTCTGAAGAAGCTTTTATTCTTTCAACCTCTTTTTTTATTGGTCTGAAAGAATCACTCTCAGGGTGCTTAAATAATTTTTCTACAAGTAAACTCATTTTAATATTTTAAAAACTAATAGACTTAAATTAGCATTTAGTAGAAAACCTCTTTTTATTTGCAGAGTATGTATAAGTGCTTGATTAAGCTTTATGAAACCAGTGCTAGATTTTCATTTGAACCCCATAAAATATCCTCAACTATGTCCCATAATCTTTTCTGAATAGCATTTTGCGGCATTCTTTGTGACTGTTGACCCGTAGTAACAAGAATTTTTCCAAATCCATGTTTATTTGGATCAAAGTTTCTGTCAGTTGTAAATCCTTGTCTTTCCAAATTGTTATCAGAATATGCTCCTTTGCATTTATAGTTATAGAGGAATTCTGGGGTTAAAAACTCTATTACAGGAGGCTTGTTCCCACCCAAATGAACAATAGATGTTCCAATGATTGGGTTATATCCTCTCCACCATTCATACCCTGAAAGCCCTGCTAAAGAGCCGTTAATAACACCAATTTTATTACTTGCCATCATATATGAAGGATGGTGATAATGACCTGCATTCATTAAATTGAGTTCTTTCATAAGAGGTCCAGTAGAAGAGCGGAGCAATGTTGCAAACTGGTTTATTGGTAATTCGCCACTTCCTTTACCACCCCTTTCCATCATTATGTGTTGAGCCAAAACTTTATGTGCTGCTAGTTCTGCAATGGCTGTATAAGACTTAAAGTGACTTGTTCCTGCTCTTACAGTGTCATAAGAATGAAGGGTGGTTTTGAAAGTTTTCTCAGAGGCTTCATTAAACAATATTTTTAAGAACATAGAGTGAGTTGATCCATGGCGGTCATGTCCGGAGTTCCATTCATGATTTCCCGGAGTAATGTGCACTGCTTGAAGATTGCCTTTAGCTTCATGTGGCATTTTTTCTAAGGCATCTCTTAGCATTGTGTATATAAACTCTTGTTGGGAATCTATGGTAACCAATCCCATGTTTGTATTTTCGTTTGGCATTTCTGGATAGTTTCTTCCCTGAATAATGTCACCATTCATAAACATCATTCCCTTTTGTTTCATTAAAACTGAATGTAGGACATAGTCCATGGCTTTAACAGCAAGATCTGGTCGGGCTGTTACTGAGCCGGTTTGCCAATCAGAGAAAAATATTGCAGCGTGTGGTTCTGAAGTCTTTGCTGCAAGATTCATTAAGGTGTCATTCATAAGATGAACGGATATGCGTCCATCATCATGGAACTCTAATTGCTGTACGCCAGCAATGTTTAGTTCTCCTCTAGACTTTGCAATTCGTTCTGCTTTATCGATTTGTACTCGCGCAAAAGAACTGGAGTCAAAATTATATGTAGTCATCCCGGGAGTAGAGGTAATAAGCGTGTTTCCATGCATCAACCCAACAGAATGTTGATGGTTTTCTGTAATAAAAGCATTAGGAACTTTTTTATCTGATGCCTCCATTTGAGACAATATTGATCTTGCAGATTTTGTAGGATCTTGTACCATGCTAGTTGCCGTTTGTCTGAACTCATGTCGTCCACTTAAGTTTGTACTTTTTCCTTTAGTTGTAAGCTCTAAATTATAGTCATCAGTTACAATTAGCTTGTCTTGTGGTCTTCCACTGTAAGGAATGTTTTCGACTTCAAGAACTTGATTTTGTAACTCAGTTAATGCTTCTCCTCTTTCAAGTCTGCCATGTGCATCTAATAGTAAAAGATATTCTTCAATGTTTTCTTCAGCATCTCTTTGGACTTCTTCAGCTGTAGAAAGCCTGCGACCACATCGCAGCATATATTCAAATACTACGTCCCATTGAAATTCAAAATTCCTTTGCCATAGGTGAGATTGTTGTGCTCTATCAAATGCTGCAAAACTTGTAGGCCAATCATCTCCATTTTCTCTTGCTATGCCTTCTAAAGTTCTTACGGCATCATAAGTATAGTCCTCAATAATTTTCTGATCATTGTCAGATTTGTTATAAACAACAGTGAGTCCCATCTTTTGCAATCTTTCTATAAACGCCTTGGCTTCTCCAAACTGTTGATGGACGCTCATTGTTTTTACTCTGCGATTATTCTTTTCTCTGTTTTGATAGTTCCCAAATAAAAGTCCTGAAACTATTACTACATCTGGTCTTTCTCTTGGAGGGAGTGATTCCAGATGTGAAAGAGCTCTTTCTGCAAAATCTAAATCCGCATCTTTATGTCCATAAAGAAGTTCTGTTAAGTGCATAACCCTCGCACTCTTTCCCTTTATATCCACATGTAATTTGTCAACTGTGCGGGTTTCGTTAAATTTTTTATGTGCATTATCATCTTCTTTGAGCCCTTCAATGTGCTTTTGTGTAATGGTAGCTCGAAGAGTAGGATCTTCTTCAACAATTTCTTCTGAGGTCTTATTGGATTCTTTTGGTGTCTTACTTGCTTTTATTGGTGGAACTGTTGCCGCTGTAGTTTGTGATAGTTTCATTTGTTCTCCCCCTTCTACTCAGGACTTTACACTAAGGCAATAGAATCTATCCCCTATTAAGGAAGCTCTTTCTATGAATTGTTTGCCTTGCTCTTGATTAAACCAAATTGTGATCTAAAAAAAATGAGTGTGAAGAATTGAAAGATTTTTTTTACTTGTTAAAGATCAAAATATGAGAATATTTTGATCTTTGTTTTCAATCTTTCTGATTTCAAGACAAAGATCTTTCAAAGTCCTTTCATTGTAAGTAAATCTTTCAATGTATGAAATGTGTAAAAGTTTATCGATTAAAAAGCTGTATCTTGGGTTACTGAGATTTTTTCATATACTCAAGATCTTGAATCGGAATAAAATCTTCACTTTTTGGAAAGACTCCTATATCTAATCTTCTTAGATTTGTAAATGATAGAGCAGTTAATTTTCTATCTTTAATTCTTGGTATACTTTCTTCCTCAAATCTGGATGTCCCTGTATAAAGCGGGTGAAGGAGTTTTGCTTTTGTTAGATCTGTGTTTCTGTTGAAGCCGGCAAAAAATATAATTGAATACCTATCTTCCCCTATTGGTGAAATTACTCTGTGAGGAGTTGATTTAAGAAATCCTCTTGTTAATATGTCGGCTTGATCAGCAAGATTAACTATATATGCATCTTTTGGAGCATCAAGTCGCACCCAGCCGGTGTTTTCAGGGTGCTCAGCATCTTCGTACCAGATCTCAAGACCTGCTTTTGTTGCTGTAGGCAGTAATGTAGCAAAGTTTAGATCTGTATGTGCCAGTGTACAACTAAAGCTTTTATCTTCTTTAAGCTCATATGCTTTACAGTGTGTCAGTCGCATTAGATTTAAATCGTTAATTTCGCCAGATTTAACATCCATTAGATTTATGAAATAATCGTCATTCAATTCTTTTCCTTCAGGGGTTAGAAATCCTTTATTACGAAGACCTATTGCCATTGCTTTTGCAACATCTTTTGCTTGAGTATAAAGGGTGTTTACTAAAGCATCAGTTAATTTCTGAAAATCTTTTCCAAGCTCATCATCAACATTTCTATTTTTCCCATCTGCAGTTCTATGAACAAATTCAAAAACATTTGCCTGGCTTCGGAGGACAGAATTTCCAATAGCAGATACTGATATTTCAGTGTCAGGGGGGACATAACCATCATTGTTGTTTGATCCTGGCGAACCAAGTTGACTTTTATAACCTACCTCTTTAGCAAAAAAGGCTCTCATTATTTTATATGTCTCCTGAACGCTAAATGAATCAAAGTCTTTATCTTGTACAACAGCAAAACCGTATCTTTTCCAGGTATCTATCAATTTATCGGGAAAATCAGGAGTATTTTTATCAAGTATAATTTCTTGTTTTAGTTTATTTCTTATTTCATCTGCAACTGGACTGACATTGCTTGTAGCAAGTCTTTGAAGCCAGAGATGACTTGGTTCTACATGTAAAACTGTTCCTGGATAGAGTGGATAGCTAACTTCATGAGGGGGTTGATCTTGTGGGCTTGGCGGTGTAACAGTTGATCCTGAATTTTCTGTAATAAGCTTTGGTGTTGCTGGAGTTAAAGCAGTTGTTCTCATAGAGTGTCCTTCCTATACTGGTTTTATAAGTGTTTTAATGTTTTGATTAAATCAAATAAAGAGTCAGAAAAAGTAAATGTAAAGAATTGAAAGAAATATTTTACTTATCAAAGATCAAATAATAAAAAATAATTTTCAATGTAAGAAATGTTTGCAAAGTATGAAATACTCTTATAGAGTGGAAGTATTTCAATAATCATTTAAAGTAAAGACTATTAATGAAAGCAATTGTAAGGAAACTGTACGATTAGCTTTGTATGAAAAACTAAACATATTAAGGACTAAAATAAGAACAATTTAATCTATTAAGTGAAATAAAGCTAGATTACTTTTGGAAAATCTATTACTCTGTAGATAAGTGTTCTGACAATGTAGAGAAACTCTTAGTATATAAAACTATGGATTTCACAATACTGATTACTGATGCTGATTCTGAAATTACTTCAGGTCTTGAAGAGGTACTGAAAGCAAAAGGATATAAAGTCCTCATTGCTCGCAGTGGAGAGCAAGCTTATAGAATTATTAAAGATGAGCTGATTCATCTGGTTGTTATGGAAGTACATCTTCCTGATATGGAAGGATTTTCGTTATGTAAAAATTTGAGAGCCGAAGGATTTACTAGTCCAATCATTTTTTTATCAGATAAAGAGTCAGAGATTTACGCAGTTATAGGTCTTGAAATAGGGGCACAGGACTATATAAGAAAACCGTTTAAGATTAATGAAGTAATCGCAAGAGTTGAACTCCAGTTAAAAAATTATATTATAAAAGCCGTTAATAAAAAAATTAAGATTAAAGATTTGGAAATTGATTTGGAGAGAAGAATAGTTACTTATAACGGGAGAGTTAAAGAATTAACTCCGAAAGAGTTTCAAATTCTGTGTAAGCTTGCTCAATGTCCACAAAAAGTTTTCTCAAGGGAAGAGCTCCTCTCTGAAATATGGGGATATGACTTTGTTACAAATACAAGAACACTTGATATTCATATTGGTTACCTTAGAAAGAAAATAGAAGATGAGCCACATAGACCAAGGTTATTTAGGACTGTTCGTGGTGTAGGGTATTATTTGGAAATTTAATGACATTGTGTTAGCTATGCTCTTTAAAATTCTTTTCAAACATTTCTTGTAATTCTTTTGCTTTTTTATCATAAGCAACAGAATCTTTCCAGGTGTTTTTTGGTTGCAATATTTCAGCAGGTACTCCCGGACATGAAACTGGAATACCAACTCCAAATATTGGATCTTTTTTTGTTTCTATATTTTTTAAACTGCCATTTAAAGCTGCTTTTACCATTGCTCTGGTTAATGGGAGTTTCATTCTGGTTCCTACTCCATAAGGACCACCACTCCAACCAGTATTTATCAGCCAGACATCTACGCTGTGATTTTTAATTTTTTCACCAAGTAGTTTTGCGTAAACACTTGGATGCAATGCCATAAAGGGTGCTCCAAAACACGGACTAAAAGTAGCCTGAGGTTCAGTAATACCTCTTTCTGTTCCGGCAACTTTTGCAGTGTACCCACAGATAAAATGATACATAGCCTGATCAAAAGTAAGTTTTGAAATTGGAGGAAGTACTCCAAAAGCATCACAAGTAAGCATTATGATATTTTTTGGATGACCGGCAGTCCCTTTTAGTGTCATATTTGGAATGAATGAAACTGGATAAGAGATTCTTGTATTTTCTGTAATTTCAGCACTATCAAAATCAAGCTCTCTTGTAACAGGATCCATGACTACATTTTCAAGCATGGTGCCAAAGTGCCTTGTGGTTTCAAATATTTCAGGCTCTGTTTCTGGTGAAAGTTTAATTGCTTTTGCATAACAACCACCTTCAATATTAAATACTCCTAGATCACTCCATCCATGTTCATCATCACCGATTAAGGTTCTCTCTGGATCTGCTGACAAAGTGGTTTTTCCGGTTCCAGAAAGTCCAAAAAATACAGCAACATCATTTTCATCTTTTCCGTAATTTGCAGATGCATGCATGGACATGATTCCTTTTTGTGGCAGTAAATAGTTCATTATAGAAAACATGGATTTTTTAATTTCACCGGCATAAGATGTTCCACCAATAATTATGGTCTTTTCTTTAAAATTGAGAATAATAAAAGTACCGGAATTTGTACCATGTAATTTTGGATCTGCGTTTAAGCTTGGGGCATGTAAAATAGTAAACTCATGAGAAAAGTTTTCTAATTTCTTAGAGTCATTTTCCTGGATGAACATTGTTCCTGCGAAAAGTGCTCCAATAGCACGTTCTGAAACCAGCCTGACAGGAATTCTGTAATTCTCATCTGCACCGACATAGCAGTCTTTTATAAACAAATCTTTTTTTCCTAAATGCTCAAGAACAAGTTTTTTCAGTGTGTGAAATTTTTCTTCATCAAATGGTTGATTAACCTTTCCCCACCAGACTTTATCTGCACAGCTTGATTCTTTAACAATAAATCTGTCTTTTGGAGATCTTCCTGTAAATGGAGCAGTGTTTACTACTATTGGTCCATATTTGCTAGATAGTCCTTCGTTCCGTTTAATTGCTTCTTCGTATAGTGCTGGAATTGAAAGATTCCAGTAGATTTTTTCAGTTGATTTAATGCCAAGATTTTCTAAATTTTTACTTTTTTCCATTAAGGTTGATTTCATTTGTTCCTCCTTGAACATGGCTTATATTATAGATTATGTAACTCAAAAATCTTTATTAAGTTAAGAGTATTTTCATAAAATGACTTTATTTGACTTGGTGTATTGTAGTAAGTTAGTATTATAATTCTAAACAAATTATAAAAATATGTAATTTAAGTCTTTTATGAGAAATGAAAAATTAGCTAATGCGGCTTTTGTCGTAAAACAATATCTGGAGTATATGAATTGGTCTGTATGTGGTCAGAATGTTGCACGTGCTCTGAAAAATGATACGGAACTTCAGTTACGAGTTGGATTTTATGTTGATCCTAAAGCACTTATGCAATTCCCTGAGTCGTACTATGCCATAGCTAATTTAATTAAACTCCAAATTAGGGAAAATTCGTCAGGAAGAGATGCAACTATTTCATTAGATGTAGCTGGTTAATATCTGTATAGCTACTGAATTAACTTGAAATGCTATTATTTTATCTGTGCCTATTTTAGTACAAAAATTTGGTGGGACATCAGTTCAGGATGCAGTTTGCATAAAGCGTGTTGCAAAAATTGCAACAGATGCTCAAAAAGCTGGATATCAGGTAGTAGTAGTAGTTTCTGCAATGGGAGACACTACGGATAATTTAATTGATCTTGCAAGAGATGTTACAAATAAACCAGATCCTCGTGAATATGATCTTCTTCTTTCTACTGGAGAACAAATAAGTATACCGCTTGTAGCAATGGCTATCCATTCAGCTGGTGTTAAAGCTATTTCACAAACAGGACTTCAGGTAGGAATAATGACAGAAGATAGACATGGCAAGGCACGAATCACTGAAATAAAAACTACAAAGATAAAAAAATATTTATCTGATGGAAATATAGTAGTAGTAGCGGGCTTTCAGGGAATAAGTGAAGCTACGGGAGAAATTACTACACTTGGGCGTGGGGGCTCAGATACTACAGCAGTAGCACTTGCCGTGGCATTAGATGCTGAGCGGTGTGATATTTATACAGATGTAGAAGGGGTCTTTACTACGGATCCTGAGATAGTAAAAGATGCTTCAAAGTTAAAAAGTATTTCCTATGAAGAAATGCTTGAACTCGCAAGCCTTGGAGCTGGAGTATTGCATCCTCGTTCTGTAGAAATTGCTAAAAATTATAATATGCCTATGCGTGTCAGGAGTAGCTTTAATCCTGGGGATGAAGGTACACTAGTAAAAGGAGTTAAAGAAATGGAGTTGAATAATCCGGTGAGTGGAGTAGCATTAGATGAGTCCCAAGCAAGAATAGCAATTACAGGTGTTCCTGATAAACCAGGAATTGCAGCAAAAGTTTTTGAATCACTGTCAATAAAAAATATTAGCGTAGATATGATTGTTCAATCTACAAGTAAAGATGGAACAAATGAAATTGCATTTACTGTAGATAAAGATACGATAGATGATGCTATTAAGGTTACAAATGAAATCGCAAAAGATTTAGGGGCAAAAGAAGTTTCAACAGAGACAAATATTGCAAAGGTTTCAATTGTTGGAGCAGGTATGATAGGACGTCCTGGTATTGCAGCAGCTATGTTTAAAGCACTTGCAGATGCCGGAATAAATATTCAAATGATTTCAACAAGTGAAATTAAAGTCAGTTGTGTTATTGATACAAAAGATGGTGATAAAGCAGTTAAAGCTATTCACAAGGTTTTTGAATTGGATAAATTAGTTAAAGAGAAACAAAAGGTTTAGTGATTAAAAGCATTTGCCCGATTTACTCGGCAAATGCGCTCCCTGCAAGAAGAATTGGCAGAGACAAGCACAAACTTGTTTTGTGCTTTATAAAGAAAAAACAAAAGATTTAGTGGTTATTTAACTCTTGAAAAGAAGAGCCTTCTTCTGATATACTAGTTTCTAAGTTTAAAAATTATTATTTCATTAGGAGGGATTTATGCCTGTAAATGCTTTATCTTCTGTAGTTTCTTTAAATACTCAAAAACTTTTTAATATTTTTAAGGATCGTAAAGATTCTGATTACACAGCGGTTCCTGATGTCAGATATAACGATATTAATCGTAATGCTGTTGTTGCAAAAGGTGTAAATGTTGGTGAAGTTGGTGAAATCCTTCCATTAAACGTTGGGAAAGATAGGCAAATTCTTGTAAGAGTTGATCTTAGTTATGCTCCTGGAGAGAATATAGCATTAGAAATATTACCCTGTGCTGATGATTGTCTAAATATACGAAAAAGAACCCAGGATCATCGTGATATTGCTGTAGAAAATGATAGAGCACATGCTAAGTATCCTGCACTTTATCAGGCTGCTGAAAATTTTAATTCTGGTGAAATTGTTGAATCTAAAATAGCTTCATAGTTATTTTTTAGATCTGCGCTTTTGTCTCCACTGAGATGGAGTTTCTACAATAAAATCTTGCTTCTCCCAAATTCCAAGCATATTTTGCCTGGCATATATTTGAGCTTTTTTAAGCTTATTTATGTACTTTATATTTGGAGGGAAGTCATAAAGTATAGCGTAGCCATTTTTTAAAAGCTCTTCGTTTATAAATGTCATTGCGAGCCGAGCAGAGCGTTGCTTCGTCTCTTTGCTACTCGCAACAAACACATACCCAAGAGTTCTTCTATAAACGTCATTTTTTTGAACATCGGTTTCAATGCAAACATTTTTATTTAATAAAAGCATAGTTAAAAAATCTTTTCCTTGAAGTCCATAAATATTTTGATCATGTTCAAATGCGTCAATTCCAAGTAGTCTGACTTTTTTATTGTCATTGCGAGCCGAACAAAGTGAGGCGTGGCAATCCCGAGGGAATTCATGTAAAGAGATCGAGGTTGCTTCGCCCGCCTTTGGCGCGGCTTCGTCGCTATTGCTCCTCGCAATGACAATTGTGTCTCCATCAAGCACTTTTTTTACGATATATTGTTTGTCATCCTTTGAGCAATCGTTTTGTTCTGTCATTGCGAGCCGAGCAGAACGAGGCGTGGCAATCCCGGGAGAATTTACGTAAAACGATTGGGATTGCTTCGCCAGGGCTAAAGCCCTTCCTCCCAATGACAAATTGTTATAATCTAAGATTGAGAAAGAAAATAAAAACAAAATGAAAAAAACTTCTCTAGCAATATTTTTAATTTTAAGCATATTCTTTTTTGCTAACAAGGCTATATCTATTATTATTGCAGATAAAGACAAACAGCTTTTTGAAGAAATGTCTGCAAATCCTCAAAACAATATGCAGCAAAAAGCAATTCCTATAAATGTAGTGATTATGACTATAGATCCTAAAGTTGAACTTGGTAAGAAGCTTTTTTTTGATCCAATTTTATCCAAGACAGGAAAAATAAGTTGTGCAAGCTGTCATAGACCAGATCATGGATTTGCAGATGATAAATCAACTTCAGAAGGGATAAATGGTCAACAAGGAGATAGAAATACTCCAACAGTTTTTAATACTGTAAATTTAAAATTTCTTTTTTGGGATGGTAGAGCACAAAGTTTGGAAGAGCAGGCGCTTGGACCAATTAAAAATCCAAAAGAAATGGGGGAAACAGTAAAAGGAGTTCTGGCTAAACTAAATAAAGATCCACAATATGTAAAAGAATTTTCACAAGTATTTGGTCAGACGCCAATTTCTACTTCACAGTTAGTCCATGCAATTGCAGATTATGAGAGAACAATAATTTCAAAAGATTCAGATTATGACAAATATATAGCAGGTAATAAAAAAGCATTGCCTGATAGTGCAAAGCGTGGAATGGATCTTTTCTTTGGTAAAGCTATGTGTGTTGCTTGCCATAAAGGCTCTGATTTTACTGACGGTGATTTTCATAATATTGGCTTACCAATTACAGATGATGTAGGAAGATCTGCTATTTCAATTACAGGAAAAGATACAAGGAAGTTTAAAACTCCTACACTTCGTGAAGTGGCAAATACAGCACCGTATTTTCACAAAGGACAGTTTGAAACACTTGAAGCAGTAATTGCTTTTTATAATGCAGGTGGTGGACAAGACGATTATAAAGATCCTCTTAAAAAACCCTTAAATCTAAACGACCAAGAACAAAAGGATTTAGTTGAGTTTTTAAAGTCACTTAGTGGCAGATAAAAAACAAGTGTGCCTTAATCTGGTATAGCTTCTTGTTTAAACTAAAAAGCTGACATAAAATAACTAACAAGTTAAAAAATGTCAGTCATATCCTCAGCATTATTAAGAGTAACGCCGTTATTTCTGTTTCTTGCACCGGCAGATGTTACTAATTTGCCATCTAATGCAGATGCAAAACCTCCTATTGCTTTAGATAAAGTAACACCTTACAAAGAAGTAGCTGGTAGAGCTAAAGTACAAAAATCTTCTGCTTATACTTTTGTAAATAAGGGATCTGGACAAGTTAAAACAGTTTTAATGGGAGTCGATTTAAGTTTTAATGGAGAACTTGTTGAACTGCAGAAGAATTTTTTAAAAGAGTTTTGCTCTAGAAATCCTCAGTCAAAAGTAATTCTCCTTTATGATCCAAGATGTAATATAAATAATATTAAGAAAAGCTTGACAGATATAGTGGTATTAAAAAATGTTTGCCTTATTCAAACTAAAGAAGGGCAATCATATAGATGGACACAAGATCCAGTTGTCTTTTTAAACAACCCAGATAAAAATGAAATTGTTGCATTATCAAATGCTAATTGTTCTTTTCCAAAGGCTCTTTTAGATTCTAATATTGTTTCAAATGTTATAACTCCAGCAAATTCTAATGTTCTTATCGATGGGGGAGATTTTAGAGCTATTGCAGGTCCAGATGGTCCTATTCTGATTATAGGTCTTGAAAGAAAATTGATGGGAAAAAGTAGAGACCCTAAAAGTGTTATCGCTGTAATCAGTGAGTATATAAATGAGTTTAGCCTTTATGGATTTAGACCTGAAAATATTATATTTCGCGGAGGGAACCCAGATGAAATAACTTTTAATCAGGCATTAAAAAATATGCCACAAGAAGAGTTACAGTTTTTGCACCCATCTATTTTTATTATGGGAGATCAAGAAATTCCAACTAAATCGTTTATTGGTTACCATTCAGATCTTCAAATATTTGAGACTGGAATACGTGATAAAAAAGAAAGACCAATTCTTATGATAAGTAAACCTTTGATTTTATATGACAAACATTTTCAAGCTTTGTTGTCTAATACTAAAAATGAAGAAGAAAAGTTACAACTTAGACAAAGTCAAAAATGGTGGAACAATATTTATGAAAAAGAAAATAAACGATATATTGATAGAGGCTTTTCGGTACGACCTTTACCCTTTGGTGAAATAACTAAAAAAGATGATAGAGGCGTTTGCTTGGTTAACTATACAAATGTAGTTTCTAATACGAACTTAAATAAGAAAAGAGAAATTTACTTGCCAGTGCAGGGAAATGATCATTACTTTGATGTGGAGGCAATAAATGTTTATAGAAATGTCTATGGAAATAGTGCTGACATTATTCCCGTTATAGGAAGTGAGCAAATGGGTCCTGATTGTGGACTTTTAAATTGTTTATTTAATGTCGTAGAACGACAGTAGTATAATATTCTCTGTATGACATCAAATAATAAATTAGCTATAGTTGCTGGGAATGGAGAACTTCCAGTGCTTCTTATAAAATCTGCTCAAGAACAGGGTTTTACTACTTGTGCTCTTGCTGTTACTGATGAGGCGAAATATAAACTTGAAGGATTATGTGATAAGGTTTATAGATTTTATCCCGGACAAATCACGAAAATGTTAAATTGCATTAAGTCTGAAGTAATCCACCAAGCTGTTTTTATAGGAAAAGTTCCAAAGCTAGATTTGTTGCGGAATCTTCATAAGCTTGATTGGTTAGCAATTAAAAATCTAAGCAGACTTTCAAATTTAAATGATGACTCTATCCATGACTCAATAGTTAGTTTACTTAAACAATATGATATTGAAATCCTTCCACAGACCAAGTTTTTAAAGCATTTATTTCTAGAAAAAGAAGTTTTAAGTAAAAGAAAACCAACTCTTGAAGAAAGAGTGGATATTGAATATGGGTTTGATGTGGCAAAGAAAGTTGCCAGCCTTGATATTGGACAGACTGTGGTAGTTAAAAATAAAATGATTTTAGCTGTTGAAGCTATAGAAGGAACAGATGAAGCTATTAAAAGGGGATGCTCACTCTCAAAAGGAGATGTGATAGTGGTAAAAGTCTCAAAACCTAATCAGGATGAGCGTTTTGACATACCTACAATAGGGGAAAGAACTATTCATTCTTTGGCAAATAATGGTGGTGGCATCTTAGCTTTTGAAGCAAATAAGACAATTGTTACTGATAAAGAACAGTTAATTACCCTGGCAAACAAATTAAATATTTGCTTAATTGCTATTTGAGTTTTACTTACATTTAATCGTGTCATTTAGATCTATAGATCCATCATTTTTATTTGCACATGTAAGCTTTTTGCTATAGCAAGAAGCCAAATTGTCAGGATTTGAACATGTTGGGGTTAGTCCACGAGAACAAACTGCTTTATTGTTCTCTGTACATCTAGGAGTGCCTCTACTTGCCAGATCAAATGGACAGATGCATTTGCATGCTTGTTTATCTTCCCTGCAAGAATTAAAGCGTTTTCCTGATGGACAAAGTTTTTTAGTGTTGCAGGATGTGGTATCTTCGTCAGATGATCTGAGAATTCCAGTAGTGCAATATGCTGAGTTTACACTTAAAACTGTGCTACTTACATTCCTACATCCAGGACCAGATAAATCATTTACAAAACCTAATGATGAACCGCAGGTTGGGATGTTTGTGCTGCTGTTTGTGCAAAGAGGGGATCCAGTATTGCACATGATAGAGCCATTGGAACAGAATGGAGAAGCATTTGGAAGTGCGCAGAATTGAGAAATTTGACCTGAACAATTTGGTCTTCCACGGCAGGGATCAATGACTACGCATACCTCACCATTTCTACATATAGCAGAACCACATTGAGCAGTTGAGCCACTGCTTGAGGATGAAGTAGCACATGGGTCAACTAAATAATTTATAAGAATACATTGATTGCCTAGGCAATTGTATTTTTGGTAAGTCATACCGCTTGGACATGTACCTATTGGACAATTGCTAGATACTGTACATGAAGGACCTCCACTTGAAGAACTTGTAGAACATGGAACAGGATTATTTGCAATGGCGAGAACACTGTTTTTTGCAGATTCAAGAGCAGTGAATACAGTATTTGAATCTGAGTTATTTATTCCAGGAACAGGTTGTAGCCCCTGGGTATTTGGATCATAATCATATTCTTGCCCAAGCCTAAGAGCTGTAAGCAGACCCTCATAATTAAAAACCTTTTCCAGATAAACATTAAAATTTGGATTAGTATCCAGGCAGATATTTATAGAAGAAATAGAAGAGTAAAAGCTTTTAGATCTGTTTAAATCGTTCAGATAAAGTTTAACCTTAGCTATTTCTGCTTTTACAAGGTTTGGATCACTCAAGCCGTTTGGGTTTTGAAGAGTAGTTAGCCCAGAGACTGCACAGGAGAGAGTTTCCCCTGCAAATATTGCAGCTAAAAGATATTGTAAGTCACCAATTCTTATGTTTGCAACAGTTATTTTTGTGTTGATTTCAGCAAGTCTGTCTACTATACTCATATTTACGGTGTATGGGCTTAGTGGAATTGGGACAATGGAGTATCTAATATTAGAAACAGGCTCTAGAGAGTCTGCATTCCCGGAGATATTTAATGTTCTGAATGATCCTTGGCATGGATTATTGATTGGAAATGAACAATCTATGTCACTTTGAAGTGCTTGAATTGTAAGCCTTTCCTGAGTTAGAACAGAGAACATATATGCAGAATTAGAAGCATTATTACCATAAACGCCAATACCTGAAACAGCTTGAATCCCAGGAGTGCTTGGATCTGCATCAAATTCTTGTCCAAGATAAAGAGCACTTATTAACCCTTCAAGATTAACTATAAATCGTAGTTTAGTATTAAAAAATATATTAGTAACTAAACAGAATTTAAAACTTGAGAAGCTTGTCCAGAAATCTCTTACATTTGTTATTAAACTTATATAAGAGTTTATTCCATTAATGGCATTGGTAACTTCAGATAGGCTTGAATTATTAACCCCGGAAACTACACATGGTTTGGTTGTGTTGTTTATAATGGCATTTTTTAGATTTTCAAGAACAGTTTTTCTTTCATTTGCAATTGAAAGTTTTGTATTTGCTTCACTTACTCTGCTCTGAGGACTAAATGAGTTTGTGTATGGGGATAATGGAATTGGCACTAATGAACAATTCCCTGGACAATTTAGTGTTCCACAGCCAGTCTGACAACCATTCTCATCTCTTGGAATATTTATATAAGTACAACTTGTTGGAGGAGCAGGGCATGGTGGAGGATTACACTGACAACTTAACGTTCCACAGCCAGTCTGACAGCCATTCTCATCTCTTGGAATATTTATATAAGTGCAACCTGATGGTGGAGCAGGGCATGGCGGAGGGTTACATTGACAGCTCAATGTCCCACAGCCGGTTGGACAACCATTTATATCCTTTGGAATATTTATATAGGTACAGCCTGTTGGTGGAGCAGGGCATGATAAAATCGGACAAATAACTGGTTCGCAATATGCACATTGTGAGCAGGTTTGAGGAACAAGCTTATATCCAGGTTGGCATAGAGGTATTACCTGAGGACATACAACACAATTACTCGTTGTACAAGTTACTGAACCGGGAAAAATAGAAAGAGAAGTTCGACAACTTGGCCCAAAAACATTACTACAAATTACCTCGCCGCTTTTTCCTCCACTACAGATAGGAGTTCCACTAGGCACACAGGTTGGGATTCCGTTTGAACAGGAAACATCTGCTGAAAACACAGGGATAAAGCCTTGAATTATAAAAACATAGAGGGTAGAAATTACTATTATTGATGACCTTAAATAATTAAGAATAAGATTCTTATTAAACTGCATACTACACCCTCCTGTACTTGCAATAAATTTTTGTTGATATTTTTTAACTAATGGATTAGAACAAATGTTTCTTAAGAAAACTTTAAAGTAGACATTAAAATAAATTAATGTTGTGAAATTAATGGTTAGTACTAAATTTTTATTCTGGAGCACATCGCAAAAGTTGTGCCTTGCATTCAACAGCTCTCTCATCATCTCTACAACAATCTGGTGTTTTTTGAGGGTATCCTGCAATGCATTTTGGTTTATAGTCTGAGTTTGTACAATAGGCCTTTAGTCCATTTGAACACTTGACTTGTCCACTTACAGAGCAGAAAGCTTCTCCTTGTAAATTTGCGATTGGTTTAGCCTGCTTCCCTACTTCTGATTTCAAAGTAAATAGCCGTGATGAAATTCCAGCAGCAGTTGATACAACAAGTGTTGCATCTGTTTTTTGTGAGACTACGCTAAACGGAAAATCCAGAGTTATTCTCATTTCTGTTCCACCATTAAACACAGATACTTTTTTAATTTCTGCTTTCAAAGTTGACGGGAAAATTGTGACATCAGTATTAGATGTTCCTTTTGGACTTTGAATAAAATTTTCTTCATTGTTGCTATCAGTGTATAAAAACGACATTCCAATAAAGTTATCTCCTCGTACACTTAAAATAACTCTGTTTTTGTTTTTGCTTATTGTGATTCTTGTAATTAATGGTTTTGATACATGCCTTCTATTTATTCCTTTTCCTTTAAAGACAGATATTTCAAATGGAATGACGATGTAAATAACTCCGTTTAGAGAAGTTCCATCACTAAGATTTAATCCGAATCTTGTTTCTCCTCCTTTTATACTGTCGGGAATCGATAAACTTAAAATGTATCTTTCCGGTTGACCTGATATCGGTGTAACTATAAAAGGAACATCTTTGAATACAAATCCAGAACTGTCTTTTAAATCTACAGAAGCTATGGTTGTGCCAGGATTATCAGATGGAAGTTTAACTTCAAATGAAGGATTTGAACCTACGTATGCAAAGCCGGATTTATTAGCAAAATCATCAGTTACAAGAGGGAGTTCAACAACATCAGGTAGCTTCGGAGTTGAAACCACATCAATAGAAACTGTTTGAAATTCATTTCCTTCAGGAGTGACATCAGGAGAAGGGCATGATATTTTAAGTTCTGGTTTACAGGATAGTGAAATGCCATTAGATTTGCAACATTCGATAACATTGGAAGGGTAACCAGGAAGACATTTTGGAGCGTATGTTTCATCAGAGCAAACCGCAAGTGCTCCACCAGAACAATAAACGAATTCATCCTTACAGTATGCCCCGATATCAACTGATCCTGAAGATGAGCTTGATGATGATGTGCTTGTAGAAACTTTGCAAATAGGAAGTTCTGATTTGCAGTCAAAAGATATTCCATTATTTTTACAACAGTCAATTACATTTTCAGGAAAGCCAGGCAAGCAAGTTGGTTTATATTCTGAATTACTGCATGTGGGGGTAAGACTTCCTGTGCAGGAAACAATTCCACCCGAACAAAACACTTTACTATTGTTTGTGGACGTTGTTGTTCCAGAACTTGAAGAAGAGCTGCTGCTTGATGAAGATGAGGAAGAACTAGAGGAGATGCCTCCACCAGAAGAAGAGCTGGAACTTGATGAACTAGAGGATGAGCTGACTTGAAATAATAATTGTTGATCTGGATTTGAATTAGCAAACGAGGATAAAGAAGAAGAGCTTTGTATTATTAAAGATGCTATAGATATACTAAGTACTAATAGAATCCTTGCTTTATTTGTCAGTGTTATATTGTTTTTATAGAACATAGTTTTTGCTTAAATAATGAGATTTAATAAAGTGTCCATATAGATTATGGCATAAGTACAAGGGTACTTTTCAAGGGTTTTATTTTTTTTTAAGATCTCTAAAAGCCACTAAAGGCGCTAAATTTAGCGCCTTTAAGGAAATTAAGAATTTCTTAATTCTTGGTTAAATAGATCCCTTAACTTAAGGTCCTATATAAACTGACTTTGATACTGTACCAGAAGGAGTAGATATAACTATTACTATATCTGAACCTGTTGGTATTCCATCTTCCGAAGTGAGACTGAATTTCAGGAAATCTCCACTTGGGGAAACTGAAATATCATTTGCTTCTAAGTTAAGACTTGATGGATAAACAGTTACATTGGTATTTGGATCATTTGAAGGATTTACTACAAACTTTGTACTGTTGTTTTCTTCAAAGAAGAATGCTTTACCGACGAAATACTTACCTTTTATAGTGAGGTCAATATTATCACTGCTAACATTTGAATTAACTCTTAAAACAGTTGGTTCAAATACTGGCTTTGTGCTTCTCTTCTTGCCACTAAACACTTTAGCTTTTAGAGGAGAAACTATATAAATTACACCAGCATAAGAATTTCCGTTATTTGTAATTAATGCAAATCTTAATTCACCATTGCTTACTTTGTTTGGGATTGACAGACCAAGGATGTAAGTATCATTGCTTTCATCAACTTTACTGAGAGTAAATGGAACTTTCTTATAAATACTTCCATTTGAGTCTTTTAAGTCAACAATATTTATTTGAGAATTTAAACCTGAAAGGTTAATTTCAAATGATGGATTGGAACCAGAATATGCAACTCCAGCTACACCAACGTAGTTGTCTGGAATTAATGTTCCTTCGTTAGTATTTGGAAGATCTGGGCTAGAAATAATTTGTACTGAAACATCGTCAAATTCATTTCCAACTCCGTTAAATATTCTTGATCCACCGGATGAAGAGCTAGATGAAGATCCCCCACTACTTGAAGAAGAGGAAGAACCAGATGAACTGCTTCCACCAGAAGATGAGCTAGATGAAGATCCACCGCTGCTTGAAGAAGAGGAAGAACTAGATGAACTGCTTCCACCAGATGAAGAGCTTGAAGAAGAACCTCCACTACTTGAAGAAGAGGAAGAACTAGATGAACTGCTTCCACCAGAAGATGAGCTAGATGAAGATCCACCACTGCTTGAAGAAGAGGAAGAACTAGATGAACTGCTTCCACCGGATGAAGAGCTAGATGAAGATCCACCACTGCTTGAAGAAGAGGAAGAACCAGATGAACTGCTTGATGAGGTAATACAGTAAGGAATTCTCGCGGTGTGATCGGTATTATTATGGCAGTAAGGCGTACTGTTTAGACACAGGAATGATTCACTACCAGTACAGTCAGGGATTGTTCCTGAAGAGCAATAAGCTCCGCTTGTGCAGGAAGGTTGAATACAATTTGGAGTTCTTGCTGTTCCAATTGGAGAACCATTCATAACACAATATGGCATAGAATCAACGCACTGATAAGTTTCACTAGCTGTACAGTCTGGAATAAATCCTCCATCACAGAAAGAACCATCTCCCATACAGGCTGGAGACACGCAGTTTGGTACTCTGCAAATTTGAGTACTACTATCAAAACAACAAGGAATATCGCCTACGCCACCAATACATTTAAATCTTTCAGGGAAAGTACAATTTGGAACAAGTCCTGGCATACAGAAACTTCCACTGCTTGAGCATGTAGGGATTATACAATTTGGAGTTCTTTTATCAAAAGTAGTTTTATTTATACAAACAGGAGTTTCCATTGTTGTACCAATACAGTTGAAATCTTCATTAGAAGTACAATCTGGGATATAGCCGTTTGAGCAAAATGTACCAGTTGAACAAAGTGGTGTAGAACCAGAAGATGAACTTGTTGTAGAAGAAGAAGTTGTAGATGTAGAGGATGTTGTAGATGATGTAGAAGATATCTGAGAACAGATAAAAGTGATATCAGGTCTGCAATTAAGAGCGATGCCAGTGCCTCTACAACATTCAATTGGTTGAAAATTTGGATCGCCAAAGCATGTTGGTATGTAATTTGGATCTGCACAGCTTACAGTTAAACCACTGCTACATTGAGCCATTCCGCTAACGCAGAATACACTGGTTTGAATTATCTGGGCATCGGCCTGAAATGAACTTTTTTCAAAGTCAGGAACTGAAAATAAATTTTTAAAATTGAAATTAAATGAAGATAAAACAGTTAAGTTAAGTACAATTATCAAAAATAAGCTAACTGTAAGCTTAAAAACTTGAGCTTTATTTGACGATCTATTCATGGTATTTAATATCCTTTTATGGTATTTGTTCTATATTAGTTATCCTTGAAACTGACTTTGGCATTTAGTTTGGCTAAATCAAGTAATTTAGATAACAGCTGACAATTGTACTCTTTCAAAGAAGAAAATTCTACGTAATACGGGAAAATTTCTTAGTGCAATTTATTTGTGATTCATAATTAAGATAAGTTTTAATTGCAAAGATTAAAAATCTCTAAGCTTCAAATAGCGCAAAACACGTTTTATTAAATTATTTTGTTTACGAGCTAATGAGTAAGATTAACATTTTCATGTAGCGTTAACAGATTCTTTGCCGGAGCCTGAACTGAGCGAAGCGAATGTGGCTCGGAATTGTAAAATTACTTTTTCATAAGAGCATCATTCCAAAAGTTTTTGAACAGTTATATATTTATTTGAACTGTAAAAATAAAAAAGGGCTGATTTTATTCAGCCCTTTTTGGAGATTGTAAGTAAAAGAGTTTATTGTTTGATTATAAACTCTTTTGAAGTAGTGCCAAGTGGAGTTGAGAGTATAAGAGTTGCTTCTGACAGATCTTGTGTATTACCTGAAACTGTCAAATTAATTCTTATAATATTTCCTGACTCAGAAACTGTAGTTTCTTTAACCTCAGCATTTAATGTTGATGGAAGGATAGTAACAGTTGTGTTTGCTAAGTTATCTGGGCTTACAACAAACTTAGTACTATTCTTATCACCGAACAAGAATGCTTTACCTACAAAGTTTTGACCTTTTACTGAAAGAGTAAGATTTTCATTATTTTCAGTAACCAATATTCTGGAGATAACTGGTTTAGAAATTTGTTTTACTTTCTTACCTTTCTTAAATGCTCTGACTTTAGAAGGAGGATTAAAGATGTATAGAGCTCCATCAAAGAAGGATCCATCTGATAAGTTTAATGCAAATCTGACTTCACCGGAATCGTTAATATCTGGCAGAGAGACTGTCAAGATATAGTTTTCTTCACTAGGAGTTTCTGAGATTGAGAATGGTAACCTCTTGTAAACATTACCAGAGGTTAGATCTTTTAAATCAATGGAAGCAACATCATTTGTATTAATTTCTTTAGGAAGCTTAATCTCAAATGAAGGGTTGGAACCGTTAATTGCATATCCTACTTTGCCTTCAAGATCTGATGATAATGTGGGCAGTTTGAATATTTTTGGGAGTTGAGGGCTTGTAACAACTGCAATGTTGACATTATTGAATTTGTCTTCGTTGCTAATTACAGATGAAGGAGTTACCAAGCTCATTGGGCATGAGTTATTTGGGAATTCACCTTGTTCTGCTAAATAGTTTTGTTGAACTTGAGTTGCACCCAAGTCAGTGTTATAAACTCTTACTTTTGCAATCTGACCGTTAAATAGGTTTGTTGCATTTCCTATTATGAAGTTGTCCCAGCCAGATATTGATGATTGGCTTGAAGTGCCTTGTGCACTTAATAAACCATCAACGTAGAGTTTAATACCATTTGAATTTGTGGTTCCATCCCATGTTCCTATAACATGGTGCCAAACATTTGGACTTACTGATGGGACCTGAATGTTATTGCCCCCACTGTTTATATAGAAGAATATACTTCCATTACTATGGTAGGTTAACTGGTAATTGTTGATTCCAGTACCTGCAATTCCAGTATCTGGATTTGTTGGTAATCCATTTGGATTAATCCATGCTTCAACAGTAAGTGCTCCTGGAATTTGAAGTGATGGATTTGAACTTACATCAACAAAATCATTTAACCCATCAAATTTTAGATTTGAAGGATTGCACATAGTATTAGTACCATTCCAGCCACTTACTCCATTGGTTGGAAGAGTGAAGTTGTTTAGAATGCCGTTATTAATCGACGGAGTTAGATCTGTCCATTGAACACTGGCATCAGTACCATCTGCGGCATTACCCATAGCATCAATATTAGTTGCATTTACGTGCAGTACTAGGTTTGGTGAATTTACTATTCCTCCTGAAGAAGAGCTTGAAGAGGAAGAGCTACTGGAAGAAGAACTGCTACTTGAAGAAGAGGAAGAACTAGATGAGCTTCCACCAGAAGAAGAGCTTGACGAAGAGCTGCTAGAGCTTGATGAGGAAGAACTGCTAGAAGAACTAGATGTAGCAGCAACACAAACAGGGATTCTTTTTTCATGAGTTACACCATCATGACAAAAAGGAGTGTTGCTAATGCAAAGGAATGACTCATTTCCGTCACAATCAGGGATTAAACCTGATGAGCAATATGTTCCACTGGTATTGCAGGAAGGTTGCACACAGTTAGGAGTTCTTGCAGTCCCAATTGGTGAGCCGTTCATAACACAATAAGGCATTGAATTAACACATTGATATGTTTCATTTAGACTACAATCAGGAATGAATCCTCCCTGACAAAATGTACCGTCACCCATACAGGTTGGTTCTACACAATTAGGTACTCTGCAAATTTGAGTACTACCATCAAAGCAGCAAGGAATATCTCCTACGCCACCAATACATTTAAATCTTTCAGGGAAAGTACAATCAGGAACAAGTCCTGGCATACAAAAATTTCCACTGGTTGTACAAGCAGGAAGAATACAATTTGGAGTTCTTTTATCAAATGTAATTTTGTCTATGCAAACAGGAAGATTCATTTGTGCACCAACACAGCTGAAATCTTCATTAATAGTACAATCTGGAACAAAGCCTCCTGTACAGTAGGAGCCGTTAGAACATAGAGGTACTACGGTAAAACCAGAGGAGTTAGAAGAGGTTGTAGATGTTGAAGAAGTTGTAGATGAAGAAGATGTTTGAGAACAGATAAAAGTGATGTCAGGTCTGCAATTAAGAGCGATGCCAGTACCTCTACAACATTCAATTGGTTGAAAATTAGGATCTCCAAAACAAGTTGGAGTATAGTTCGGGTCTGCACAACTGACTGTTAAACCACTTGAACATACCGGTGTACCGTTAGAGCAAAATATACTTGTTTGAATAATCTGTGCATTAGCTGCTGAAGTAGTATTTAAATCTCCAACTAAGGTGAACAGGTTATTAAAATTAAAGTTGAAAGGAGTTAGAACAGGAATGTTGAGCAGTAGTATCAATAGCAGACTAACTACTAGCTTTGGAAAGTGAGAATTATTTTGTTTTTTCATGTTTGATATATCCTTCTTAAATAGTGGGTTTTATATAATTCCTACTAAAAAATAAGCTCTTTAGTAGGTGCCGATTATTGTACTGCAATGCAAAAAGGATGACATTAAATTTTTTTAATGTGAAAAAATCTAAAAAAATCTTTAAGAGGGAAGACTCAATTACTTTTAAAATTTAGTTGTTTATAAACGATTTGTTTCAAATTAATGTTGAAATATAAACGAAATTTGAATTATAAAAAGATCTTTAAGGTCATTCCTTGGTCTATTTTTTCTTGCAGGAAATGATGTCTACTAAGTCAATTGCACCGGTATCTCTGTCTCTGCAAATGAGCTTCCCGTCTAAACAAACAGGGATGTTTGATGATTTTGAACAGGCCGGCCGAGTACTGTTTGAACATGCGACAGTGTTATTAATATCACAGTGAGGAGTTACTTTTTGCTTCTTTGTCTCAAATTGGCAAACACACTTGCATGAAGCTTTATCTTCTCTGCATGATTTAAATCTTCCTCTTTCTGCTGGACATAAGTTACCTTCTTTTTTACAAGAATTTACTTGTTTAATTGGAGTGAATATTCTTTGAGCAGGAGTACAGCTTACGGAGTTTACTAGGAATAAGGTCATAGATGGAGTGATACAACCTTGTCCAGAGAACTGACCAAGTAATCCATAGTTTGATCCACAGTCAGGAATTAATCCTGAAGGGCAGGTTGGAGTTCCTGAATCACACATGATTTGTCCGCCAGAACAATATGGGACAAGACTTCCAGAAGATGAAGATGAGCTAGAACTTCCCCCACTTGAGGATGATGTAGAAGATGTACTTGAAGTACCACAGAAACCTTGACCACCGTAACAGCTTAAACCATAGCTACAACCAGCTTCATCAGAAAATTGAATACAGCATGGAGCAGCACCAGAAGGACAGATGTAATTTTGACCGGAAGGACAATCAGGAGTAGTATCACCACCGCACATAGTTACGCCACCAGTAGTAGAAGAAGTTGAGGAAGTAGTAGAAGTGCCACAGAAACCTCTGGCACCATAACAGCTAAGACCAGTGCTACAGCCAGCTTCATCAGAAAATTGAATACAACAAGGAGCTTGACCAGAAGGACAGATGTAATTTTGACCGGAAGGACAATCAGGAGTATTGTCACCGCCACACATGGTTACGCCACCAGTAGTAGAAGAAGTTGAGGAAGTAGTAGAAGTACCACAGAAACCTTGACCACCGTAACAGCTTAAACCATAGCTACAACCAGCTTCATCAGAAAATTGAATACAGCATGGAGCAGCACCAGAAGGGCAAATGTAATTTTGACCGGAAGGACAATCAGGAGTAGTATCACCGCCACACATAGTTACGCCACCAGTAGTAGAAGAAGTTGAGGAAGTAGTAGAAGTAGTCCCACAGTAACCTACTCCACCATAACAACTTAGTCCATTACTGCAACCAGACTCATCAGAGAATAAACAGCAGGGAGCTTGACCGGAAGGGCAAATATAATTTTGACCAGAAGGACAAACTGGTTGTCCATTAGAACAAGATGCATCTGAATTAATTGGAATAAAAAATTGAAAAAATAAAATTACTAAAATTAAAGAGAAGTTTATTAGTGTCTTTAAGAATCCTATTAGATTTTTATTGTTTCTGATTTTCATAATTCGCTTTTCTAATTAGTAAAAAGTAAGGGATATGGCCATATTTGACATTTATTAAATAGATTTAATGAAAGGAATGAGATTTAATAGGCATTTGTGCCTAGCCTTATCAATATTCTTATAAGCTTTACTTTGTATTTAATAAGAACACTATGAATACATCTGAAGAAAATCTAAATTACGAAGCAATAAACTCTGCAATGGAAAAAGTTAGTTACTATCTTCACCTTCCTGCACATATAAAAGGAGTAGTTACAGCACTAGACAATGTGAATCTAAATAACTATGCAAATAATGCAAATGAAATCCCGGCACATGTTATTGATGGTTCAATTACTGCTATAAATGGAAGAATCAATATTCCTGATATTAATAGAATAAGTAAACTATATGAAGTTGAGCAGCCAACCCTTTTACTTTTTAACTAGTTCTTAAAGTTCTTTAAATTTTAACAATCATAATTGGCAAATTACTAGCTAACCCTACGTTTTCTTTTATTTCTTAACTTGTTTATAAACAACCTCATATATATATTCTCCAACTCTTTAAAAAAGAGCCGAGAAACTAATATGCATCCAAGTATAAGGAAATAATCAAAATGACATACCAACCAAATACATACAGTCAAGCAGTAAACGGAATGATCAATAAAATGAAAATGATCAAGGCCGTTACAAACAATCTTGCAAATGCTGGAACTTCTGGCTATAAAAGAGAAATCCCAGAATCAATTAACTTTAGCTCTGTACTTAATGAATTAACTATTAAAGACTTTTCCCAAGGACCTCTTAAAAGAACAGGTAATAATCTCGATATTGCAATAGAAGGAAATGCATATTTTCTTGTTGAATCAAAAACGGGCCCAGTTCCTACAAGACATGGAAGACTTAGTTTTAATGAAAAAGGAAATTTGGTTAATCAAGAAGGACAAGAAATAGTTATTGTTGAAAAAACAGACAAGCCTATTAACTTATCAAGAGAGTACGATCTTCGTATTAATGAAAATGGGGAAATATTTGCAGGTACAGAAAAGTACGGCAGAATTGCCATGAAGATCATGGATAACAATCCAGTTAGAGTACAGCAAGGATTTATGGAAGGATCAAATGTAAACGTTTCTAATGAAATGGTCTCTATGTTAACTGTGTTTCGTTCCTTTGAAGCAAGTGAAAAGGCTCTAGGAATGGAAGCATCTATTGATAAAGAGTTAATTGAAAAATATGGAAGGAATGTCTAAGGAGAAAAACTATGCTTAATAATGCTGGATATCAAACAATAAAAGCAACAGAAGGTAATACTGAAGCCTTAGCAAGAACTTTTGAAAATATTTCAAATACAAGGTCTATTGGTTATAAAAAAAACCAAACAACTTTTTATGAAACTTTGAGTGGTGAAATTGCTAAACATGAAACAAAAGATTTTTCTCAAGGCCCATTGAGAAGAACTGGAGAAGCTTATGATCTTGCATTGGATGGTCCAGGATTTTTTGAAGTAGAACTAACAAATGGACAAAGAGCATACTCAAGAGCAGGAAGTTTCAGAGTTAATGCTGAAGGTGAATTAGTGACAGCTAGTGAAGGATATAAAGTTGTTCCTGTTGTAGAAAATGTAGGGAAACCAGTATTAGAATTTAATAGCGATAAAAAAGATACACTTGGCTTAAATATAGAAGTATCCACTCCGAAACTTATTATTCCACCAGATTTAGTCCCAGAAATTACAGAAGATGGAACCGTAAATGGGATTAATACGGTATCAGGTGAAAAAAGAAAAATCGGAAGAATTAATGTTGTTGCCTTTAATAATCCTCAAGGACTGGAATCAATTGGAAAAGGATTCTATGTTTCCACAAAATCATCTGGTCAGGTACAAGAAGTAGAATACGGTCCAAATAATCCAACTAAAGTAAAGCAAGGTTTTGTAGAAATTGGCAATGTTGATATGGCTCAAGAAATGATGGATATGGCTAGCATGAAAAATCTTATTTCAGCCCAGTTCAAAGTTTTAAAAGTTATAGACAAACTTTATGAGCAAGTTAATTACACAATAAGTAGGTCTGCATAACAACTAAGGAGTAACAATGTTAAAAGAATTTCTAAATTCCATTTCAGGACCACTTTCAAATGTTGCTTTCACATATCCTTCTGGAAATGGCGTTGGCGGTCCAAGTGTTGGACCTCAAGGAATTTTTAATAAGCTATTGAGTGCTCTCTCTAATGGTTCTAATGGAGGTGGACAATTAGGTTATTTAAATGGATACACTACTATGCAGGGGCAAAATGCTTCAACTGCTGCTCAGGCTTATGCTAATAGTTTAAATGGTGGACAAGATTTTAATGCTCTGACACAACACAATAATTTACAACAAGCATTTAGTCCAGGATCTATAGTTAACACTTTACAAGCCCCCCCTTCACCTCAAGCATTTCCTGGAGGATATTCACAGGTTGCTCAGTTAGCAACAATAGGAAATAATCCACTTCAAGGTTTTGCTGGAGCTGCAGGTGCTGGAGTACCCGGAACCCTTCCAGGAGCAGGAATTGGAACTGCTGGTTTAGCTGGTGGTGGTATTGGTGCAGCAGGTTTAACAGGATTAATAAATCCACTTGGAAATGGTAGTGGTGGTTTTGGAAAAATATCAATGTTCTTAATGCCATTAGTTGGTTTAGTCAGCGTTGTTAGATCACTTATTGGTTTTAGAGGATTAAGAAATTCTATGCAACCAGTAAGCATAGATAAAGAAGCTATTGATTATAAAATCTCACTTGAAAACTATCAGACACAACAACACACAGAAGGTAGTTTTGATGATGATTATTGGGGTGAAGAAGAGTATAAAAGCAACAACTTTGATGAATCAAAGTTGGAGATGTAAGTTATGGAACATATTAATCCACTAGTTAGTATAAACCTGGAAAGCCAGTTGCCAAAAGAAGCAGCGAAGCCAGGAACTGATGGGTTAGCTTTTCATGAAATTATAGAAACTCTACAAACCAATGCAGAAAATATTAAAGAAAACAACAAAGCTGGTCATGGGGCTAGCTCTATACTTTCTACAAATACAGAAAAATTTGTAGATTATTTCTTAAAAAGTGTTCAGGGAAAGCAGCAGCTGGATGATTGTTATAAGAAACATCAGTCACCAGCCGATAGTTAGAAGTAAGGATAATTTGTGTCTTTGATAAATAAACGAGGAGTAGAAAATGTTTAATACTGAAGGATTCAAAACAATGAAGGGCCTGACTGATGCATTGATGCAAAGACAGGAAATCCTTTCAAATAACTTAGCTAACATAGAAACCAAAAACTATGTCAGGCAAGACCTTGATTTTAGCCGTGTTTTAAGCGGGCTAAAAAATAATACTTCACAAAATAATGATGGGAATGACTCAATATTATCTACTGCAAGATACAGAGATAATGCTTCTGGCAGGATGACTCTGGAATCTGAAATGTCAAAGCTATATGACAATCATCTTCGTTATACATTGATGGTTAAATCGATTTCTCATCATTTTGAACATATGAAAAAAGCTCTCGAAGTAAGAGCAAGCTAATTAACAAGGAGTAGTGGCAGATCAATGTGTCTGCCAAAAAAAGACAATAACAAGTCTGACCTAAGGAGAAAATACAAATGACATTTTTTGATTTATTGAATACAGCATCAAATGGTCTCGAAGCACAAAGAGAAAGAATGGAAATTGTTTCAAAGAACATAGCCAATTCTTCTACACCTGGCTATAAGAGACAAATCCCTGTATTTGGTCAGAAAGCAGCTAATCCATTTTCTATTGTTATGGCTAGACAGCTTGGAATAAAAGAAGAAAATTTAATGGACTTCCTTAATGGAAATGAAGTTGGAAGAGGCATTGCCGTGAGTCAGGTTCTTGAAGATCAAACACCAGGGGCAAAGGTTCATATACCAGGACATCCAAAAGCAGATGCTAATGGAGATGTAGAAATGTCAAATGTTGACACATTAACGGAAATGGTGGAAATGATGTATGCAGTAAGAAACTACAAAGCAAATCTTTCTATTGTAGAAATGGCAAAAGCTGCAGCAAAAGAAACATTAACTATTGGTAAGCCAGGCGGATAACTAGAGAACTAAGCAATAAGTATTAAGTTATGGGTAACTTTAATAATTTTGGTGCTACAGGAATGAATTCTGCATTGGAGAGAGTTGCAGAAATTTCAAAGCGTGTTCATGAGCTTGAAGTTACAACTAAGCAGAATGTAAAAACCTCATTTTCAAATGTAATGCATAACCTTTCGACTGGTTTATTTAAACAAAAACTAGAACCTCATATACAACAAATTGCAAAAGAAAATAACATCGATCCGAAACTTATAAAAGCAGTCATTGAACAAGAGTCAGGGTTTAACCCCAATGCAGTTTCCAAAGCAGGTGCGTTAGGGCTAATGCAACTAATGCCAGGGACAGCTCAGGGACTAGGAGTTAAGGACCCATTAAATCCTATAGAAAACATAAGGGCAGGTACTAAATATTTATCTTCTTTACTAAACCGTTACCAAGGTAATGTAACTTTGGCTCTGTCAGCGTACAACGCAGGACCAGGGAACGTAGAAAAATATAAAGGTGTCCCACCATTTGCAGAAACAAAAAAATATGTAGATGGAGTAATGAGTAAATTAACATAGGCCCAAACAAGGAGAAAGAAATGAACAACTTCGCACCACAAAATTTTAAAGGCATGCTTCCAGGAATTCCCGGGATTCCTCAAATTCCTACATTGCAAGGTGGAGTTAGTCTTGGTGGTGGAGGTCAGTTTAAAGATATTTTAGGTGGAATGCTTGGTAAAGTAAATAATATGATGAATAGATCAGAACAATTAACTGAAGCTGCTGTAACTACAGGTAAAGTTAATCTTCATGAGGTTATGATTGCAATGGCTGAAGAAGAAGTTGCTCTTGGTTTAACTACTCAAGTAGCAGGTAAGTTCATCAGTACAGTAGAAAAATTAACACAAATGCAAGTATAAAGATAAGAAGCTTTAGGTTCGAAGTTCATGGTTTGAGGTAAATAAGGAATATATGGCAACAGAGCAAACACAATTAAATCCTCAAAATGTCCAGAATGCAATGGCAAATCTTGGACAAAACAGAAGAATGGTTTTAATTGGTGCTGGTGTTATAACCGTTATTCTTACAATAGTTATTATAGTCTTTGCTTGGTCACACAGTCAGGATAAAGGGGCTCAAATTGAATTAGTTAAAAGAATTGATCAAGGCAGAGCATTTGAAGTTGTTTCAAAATTAAGATTAAGCAATATTGAAGCAAAAATAACTGATAGTGATTTACCAGGAAAGGTACATGTTCAAGTTTATCAAAAGGATTTTGATGGAGCTGCTCTTACATTAGCAAGAAGTGATTTACTGCAAGAAGATGGTTTTAATTTGTTTGATAAAAGCGATTGGGCTGCATCAGATTATGATAAAAGAATAAAAATGATGAGAGCTGTCAATGGTGATCTTTCAAGAATTATTAGTAGAATGACAGGAATTAAATGGGCTACAGTCCGTGTAAATATTCCTGAACCACAATTATTTAGTCAATATCAAGCTCCAACTACTGCAACTGTACAAATTGAGTTGCCAGATTCAGATTTAAAGTTAACAAGGACACAGGTAAGAAGTGTTTTAAATCTACTTGTTGGATATGTTCCTAACCTTCAAAAAAATAATATTTCAGTTATTGATACAAACGGGGAAACATACTCATCAGTTGAAACAGAAGAAGTTGCAGCTAGTGAAATTATGGAAGAACAAGAAAGAGTAAATAAAGCAGTTCAAAAGAGAATTGAAGAGTATCTCCAACCATTGCTCGGTTCAAATGGATACATTGTAAGAGTAAGTTCAGAAATCAGCAGAAAGAAAATTGAAGAATCAGCTACTACCTTTGCTAATGGAGTAGTAGGTCAAGAACAAGTTGGTGATGAAAGATTAGGTGCAGGATCTTCAGAAGGTCAAACAGTTGGCCCTGCTGTTCCTGGCGCAGATGGCAGCAAGAGTTATGAAAGAACCAATAGAGTTACCCAAAGATATCCAAGCTTTAAACAAAAAACTGTTAGCACCCCACCAGGATCAATTTCAAAGATTTCAGTTGCAGTTGCTTTAAACAGTGATTTACTTCCTAAAATTTCAGTTAAACAGTTACGTGAAGGTATTGCAGCAATTACAAGTCCTAACACAACTGTTAGCGATATAAAAATTACTGTAGCAGAGTTTGCAACACCAGGCGGAAAAATTTCTTCAATAAAGAAACCTTCTCAATCTTTTAGTATGCCAAGTATAGCTTCAGTTACTGACTTGTTTAAAGGTATGCCAAAATGGGCTGGAATAGCAATAGCAGTATTTGGTTTCTTAATTGTAATTAATTCATTTAGAGGCCCAGCAAGACAGCCACAACAAGTACAAAGCACAGTATCTCAAATTAACCAATCAATGCAAAAGCAACTTCAGAGACCTGAAACACAAATGTTGAAAGCACAAACACAAACACAGGCTCAAGCACCAATTGCAGAACTTACTGCTCAGCAGCCAGACTTAACAGGGATTTTAACAGGGCTGAAAGAAGCTGCTGTTGAAAAACCCGAGTTTTTAGCAAGTAAGCTTCAAATCTGGTTAGAAGAAGGTTCACAAGCAAGCAGAGTTTAATTTATAGTATCTAAAGTAACTAAGCTTATATTACTAAGTCATATGAATTAAAAGATAATAAGCACTATAATTTTTACTATAGGGATAACCACAAAACCCTTTATTTATAGCCTTTTCCGATGACCCTGAATTATAGTAAATGGGAATATGAATTATATGAGACTGTAATAAAAAGTCTTTGTTTTCTATTAGGATAAATATAATGGTAGTTTTATCAAAAGACATCAAACTGTTAACTCTTTCGCTTATACTGCGTACAATGCCAAAGGAGCAACAATCATTGCTTTTGGCTCATTTTTCCCCTGATGTTGTTAAAGCGTTGTCAATGATTGAGCAGACAACAGGATCGGATGTTGAAAAATTGGATTGGACTCCTTTATATCAAACATGGCCGGAACTTACAAAGATATTGAGAGATTGTAAGGAAGAAATTAAGATGCAAAAATTCCATTCAGTTTCAAATGAACAAAGACCTAAGATTAGAGAATATATGCAACTGAAACTTGGTAAACAAAGAAAAGGAGCACCGGTATTTTTGACCCAGAGTATTATGAAAGTTGTTGACCAGTATTTAACCGAATTAAAGCATAATTAAGAATGAAATAAAAATCTAACATTAATAAAAAGGAGATACAGCAGAGAATATGGCAAATGCGATCCAATAAAGGGGATTGATAGACTGAAGCTTCAGCTTGTCTGAAGCATTATAAAAAGAATGCTTATAAAAAAGAGAAAACTTGCAAGCATAAATGGTAACAAGGGTACTGCTAAGATTTTGCAGCCAGAGCATGGTGAAGCTGCAAGGGCAATGCAAATTGAGATTCAAAAAGCAAAGGAAGAAGCAAGGCAAATTAAACATGAAGCTCAGCTTGTTTTAGCTGAATCAGAGAAAAAACTAAAAGAAGCAGAAACAAGAATAAGAGAAATAATTGTAGCTGCAAATCTTGAAGCTAAAAACATTAAAGAAAAGGTTTATCAAGATACTTTAGCATCAGCAAATCAAGAAGCTGAATTAATTCGTGAACATGCAAAAATTCTCTTAAAACAACTTTTTAATGTGAAAAAAGAAGCACTAACACAGGCACATAATGAGATTATAAAAATAGCTTTGGATTTGGCTGAAAAAATCATTAGATATAAAGTATCAGTTGATCCAAATGTTCTACAAATACAGGTTGTTGAAGCGATTAAAAAAGCTACTGCTGATGCAGATAGAGTTCAGGTGTTTGTACATCCAAATGATTTAAAGGTTCTTGAGGAGAGTATTCCTGGTATGGAAAAACTCTTTCCTTCAGGAGTGGATATAGTTGCTCTTGCAAATGACTCAGTTGATCCAGGGAGTTGCATGATTGAGACTAAATCTGGTCAACTGGATGCGAGATTTTCCACACAGTTGCAGTCACTTACTGGTTTAACTGAACATCTGGAAGTTATTGAACCGCAGATTGAAATAAATGAAGAAATCCCTGTTGTTGAAGCAGCTGCAGAAAAATATGTCCCTATTCAGGAAGCTTCATTTGCAGAAGTTGAAGAAAACTTGCCACAATATATTATTCAAGATGAACAAAGGCAAGAACAAGAAGAGTTAACGGTTACTGAGAAAGAAGTATTAGAGAAAGAGCTTTTAAGTGATGAAGAACCTTTAATTCTTAATGAAGAGGATAATACTTTTCCATTTATTTCAAATGAACAATTAATATCACCGACTACACCTCTTGAACTGGAAGATGAAGAATCGATTATCAAAGAAAATATAAATGAACCAGAGTTGATAGAAGAAACAAATATTCCTGAGGCAGTAATTAATAATATTGAACAAGAAATAACAGTTTCAGAAGAAGTTGTTCAAAGTGTTGAACCAGAGCAAGTTGAACAGATTGAACAGAATAGTATTCAAATAGAAAATCAAGAACCAGTTCAGCAAAGAAAAAAGCTAAATGTTGGTCCTGTTCCAGAAAGAACAAGAGAAGAGGCTGAAGAACTGGATGAAGGTTTAGTCCTTGAATATGAAGAGGATTCTGAGGAAGAAAAGAAAGAAATTAAACCGACAAACATATTAAAACCAAAAAAAACTCAATCATCTGGAATTTCAGAGATTGCTTCAGAATTGGAAGAAAACCCTGAATGGAAAGATATTGTGGAAGAAGATGAGGAGTAACTTTGTATAGATTTAATTAGTATCTTGATATTGAAATCTCTCTATATTCTTTAGTAGAATCAATCCCTATCTTAGTAAAAAATTATAGGAGATAATTATGATTTTTATGATAATGCCAATTAGTGAGATGGTAAGAGTTGTACGCCCAGGTTCTTTTTCTAATAGTATGTTAAGAAAAGGAGCAGAGATAGCAGGTGGGACTAAGGAAGTAATTGAAAGAAGTCTTTTACCAAACAATGATAGAGCTAGGCTTGAAATTCTTGAAGCTACTCAAGGCATAGAAATTATAAATATTATAGTAAATGAAAAGAATGAGCTTAAAACTATTGATGTTTCGCTTACTTCAGCTATTACAAGAGCTTTAGTCTCTATGGATCATAAAGGTTTACAAAGACCTTTTGTATATAATGACGGATATGTTATTCAGCTTAACTTTTAAAAAGTGATAAAAAAAATAAAAGTTCTAAATATTACTGGTTGGGGAAGAAGTGGAAGTACAATCCTTGGCAATGTTTTAGGAAGTTGTGAAGGGTTTTTCTTTGGTGGAGAAATTAGAAATATATGGAAACAGTCATTATTAAACAATAGATTGTGTGGATGTGGGGTTCCATTAAAAGAATGTTCTTTCTGGCAACAAGTTTTTGATAAAGCCTTTGGCGGGATTGATAAAGTTAATGCTGATGAAATTATTAAAAAACTAGAGCTTTCTTATTATTCAAGATTTGCTCCTGTGAAATTGTTACCTTGTGGAGAGAGATATTTTAAATCTAAAGCACTTTCTGTTCCTGAAATGGAGAAATTATTTATTGAAATTCATGAAGCCTCAAACTCTAGGGTAATTGTGGATACTACTAAATCTCCAATATATGGTTATTTACTTTCTCTTATGGGTAATCTGGATGTCTATGTTATTCATTTAATACGAGATCCACGAGGAATAGCTTATTCCAGGAAAAAGAAAATGCTTCAGCCAGATAAAGACCAGAAGGTTTACATTGAAAGATTTAGCTCTTTTGATAGTTCTTTAAAATGGGATGTTAGAAATATATTTTCTGAACTTTTATGGAAAAAAAATAGAAATAAATATTTAATGATTAGATATGAAGATTTTATTGCAAAGCCAAAGGAAACTATAAGCAGTATTTTAAACTTTATCTCAGAGTCTGATGCCTCTATGCCATTTGCCTCTGATAATGAAGTGGAGCTTTCTATAAACCACTCTGTATGGGGGAATCCTAGCAGATTTAATATGGGGAAGATAGAGCTTAAACTAGACAATGAGTGGAAAACTAAACTAACCGGATTTGATCGATTTGTTTCAACAACATGTACTCTTCCATTACTTTCTCGGTATGGTTATAGGATAAAGAGTTAATATAATTTTTCCTGTCATTGCGAGGAGGGGCAAAGCTCCGACGAAGCAATCCCGATCTAACTTGCGCAAATTGTTTGGGATTGCCACGCCTCACTTTGTTCGGTTCGCAATGACGCGGTACAAAACATTATTGACTTATTATATTACTTAGAGAATTTGCCCAGATTTGCTTTAACTCAAGAGCTTTAGTTTTAAGATTTAGTGATTTAATCTCTATGTTTTCTTTAACAACCTCACCAATTATTTCGTATGGGCAATTGTTTTCCTTTAAGTATTTTTCTGTTTCTGTAAGATTATTTTTATCAAGACTAATAACTATCCTACTTTGAGTTTCACCGAATAATAGGGAGTCTAGTCGTACTAAATTAACATTATCTGCCATGTGAGATTGCTTCGTCGCTGCTTTGCAGCTCCTCGCAATGACAGAAGCATCTAAAATAAATCCTACGTTATTAGCAAATGCACTTTCACAAAGGGTTATAAGTAATCCTCCTACAGAGCAATCATTTGCGGATTTAATCAGTTTATTTTTGATAAGCTTTCTGACTGAAGACTGAACTCTCTTTTCCAGATCAAAATCAAGCTCAGGTACTTTACCTTTTATACTTTTTGTGCGTAAGTAAAGATATTCTGAAGCACCAATTTCATCTTTTTGTTTTCCAAGCATGATGAGGATGTCCCCAGAAGTTTTAAATGAATGATCAATTGTAAGTTCGATATCATCAATATAGCCAACCATGCCAATTACAGGGGTAGGCCATATATCTGTTCCATTTGATTCGTTGTATAAGCTTACATTTCCACCAGTAACAGGAGTATCAAATTCAAGACATGCTTCTTTTATTCCTTTTATGGATTCGGATAGTTGCCAGTATATTTCTGGCTTTTCAGGGTTTCCGAAGTTTAAATTATCAGTAAGAGCAATAGGAAGTGCTCCTGTACAGGAAATGTTCCTTGCTGCTTCAGCCACTGCTATCTTTGAACCCAGATAGGGATCAAGATAAACATAAGCTGAATTGCCATCACATGTTGCAGCTAGACCTTTTGTTAAAGAAGCATGAGACATGAGACATGAAGCATGATTGTCTTTTCCTGTTTCCTGCTTCGTGCTTCGTGCTTCTGCCTTTATCCTTATCAAGCCTGCGCTGCCACCAGGTTTGATGACAGTGCTTGTTTGTACCTGGTGATCATACTTTGAATAAATCCATTTCTTAGAGCATATGTTTGGCGAAGCAAGCAACTCCTTTAAGGTAGGTAAAACTTCTTCTTTTTTTATGTCTGGAATTGAGTTGGGATTAAATTTTTGATTTTCTTTAAAGTAAAGAGGTTCTTTCTTTTCTCTTTTATAAACAGGGGTATCATTTACAAGAGCGCTTGCATCCATATCGACAACAATTTTATTTTTGTGTTTGACGACTATTTTTTTTGTATTAGTTATTTCGCCTATTTGAATGCAGTCAAGCCCCCACTTTGTAAAAACAGCATTGATATTTTGTTCAAACCCCTTTTTTACAACAAACAACATTCTTTCCTGAGATTCAGAAAGCATGTATTCAATTGGTGTAAGCTCGGTTCTTACAGGGACTTTATCAAGATCAACTTCAATCCCTACATTTCCTTTTGCTGCCATTTCTGATGTAGAACAGGTTAATCCAGCAGCACCCATATCCTGAGCAGCTACTATGTAGCCTGTTTTAAAAGCCTCAAGACAGGCTTCTATTAAAATCTTTTCAGTAAAAGGATCTCCAACCTGAACAGCAGGTCTGTCTTTATGGCTATCTTCTGTTAGTCCACTACTAGCAAAACTAGCTCCACCAAGTCCGTCTCTTCCAGTCTTTGAACCTACATAAAAAACAGGATTGCCTGATCCACTTGCATTTGATTTAACTATTTCATTAGTTTCAATTAATCCAATAGCCATAGCATTTACAAGAGGATTTTCATTATAAGTGGGGTAAAAATAGGCTTCACCACCAATATTTGGAATTCCAGTGCAGTTTCCATAATGTCCTATTCCGCTTACTGCACCAGGAAACAAAAATCTGGAACGAGGTAGATTTAAATCTCCGAATCTTAAACTATCAAGAACTGCTATTGGTCTTGCGCCCATAGTGAAAATATCACGTAAGATTCCACCAACTCCAGTTGTTGCTCCTTGGAAAGGCTCTATTGCTGTAGGTCGATTATGAGATTCAATTTTAAAGGCAATTCTTATCCCATCCCCAAGGTCAACTACGCCAGCATTTTCTCCAGGCCCCACTAAAACATATTTGTTTTTTGTAGGAAGTTCTTTTAACAGTGCTTTTGAATCTTTATAACAACAGTGCTCTGACCACATTACGGAAAACATATGAAGCTCAACTTCATTAGGTTCTTTTCCGATAAGCTCTACTATTTTTGAATACTCATCAGAAGTAAGTTTGAGTTTGGCTAAAAGCTCTTTGTTTATACTTACACAAGTAGTCATAGGAAAATTATAACTTAGTATGTCATTAAAAACTTTTCACACCTGTCATTGCAATGACATTTAATTTATAGGCTTTTCTTTATAAGATGTACATAGTTTTCAAGATACTCTTTTAACTCAAATTGCTCACTATTTTGATAAATATTAATTAGATTTTGTAACATGCGAATTATAATTTGTCTGTTAGTTGGACATGATAAATACTCATCCTGCCAGATAAGTTTTAAAGCTTTTATTCTTTCTTGACAAATAGACTTTGTGATTATTTCCCCCTGATTAAAAGGATCAATAATAATTGGCTCAAGAACGTCCTTGTATTGAACTAGAAAGTGAGCAGGCATATTCATTCCGGTAAAAGGCAAATCAATTCTTTTTGTGACCAGGAGATAAATCATTGAAAGTAAAATCGGATTTCCTGTTTTATTATCAATTACTTTATTAATAAAACTATTTTCAGGAGTGTAATAGTTCTCTCTATTTCCTTTAAATCCAAGTTCCATAAATAAGAAATGATTTATTTCATTTATTATTGAAGTTGGATCGCTGTTAAGTTTGATTTTTTTTAGATTGGTTGTAATAGAATTAGCCCAGGTGGTTATCTGTTTAGAGTAATGGCTAGTATCTAATAGGGGATCTTCAAACATTGCAATCATAAAGACACCTTCTTCAAGATCGTTTAAAGCGCTTTTGCTCCATTTGTCAAAATCTATTTTAAGTTGTTCTCTTTTTATCTTGTAGATGAGTTCAAGAAAGTTTTTTTGTAATTCAATGTCATCTAAAGGTATTTCATTTCTTATGTCCTTGAGAACTTTTATATCAAATGTTTTAATTTGCTCTTCAAGAAGTTTAAGAGTTCCATCATCAGGCGACTTCAATAATTTTGCTATTGCTTTAATTTCAGACTTTGGTAAGGTTTTCATTTTTTGCTTATCTACCTTATAAATTGGTTACTCGGAAATATTATACTAGCCAGATAGTAACAGTTTTTTATAGCTATTTAGTCTACTATAATTCTAAAAGCAAAAAAGGCGCAACCAATGCGCCCTTTTTGTTAAATGCTTTATACATTACTCGGCTGGTTGTTCTTGAGCGGGTGTTTCTTGTTGAGCAGGTTCACTGCCTTGTTCTTGTGCTTTTTTTGCACATTGACAACAACAACCAGTTAGAACAGCTATTAATTGGATTGTTAAGACTGTGATTAAAAATTTTTTCATTTTTACTCCTTTTAAACTAAAAAGGGTTTGATTTAACAAACCCTTTTTAGAATTACGTTATTGACCTGCTGGTTTTTCTTCAGCTGGAGCAGCCATTTCTGTAGTAGCTGGAGCAGCATCCATTGCTGTTTCTTCAGCTGGAGCAGCCATTTCTGTAGCAGCTTCTTCAGTATCTTCTGCTTCTTCAGTGCCTTCTGCTTCTTCGCCGTCTTCTTCAGCAGCATCTTCAGTTGCTTCTTCGCCAGATTCTTGTGTTTCTTCTTCTGGTGCTTCTGTTTCTTCTTGTGGTTTTGGTGCAGCACATGCGGTCATATAGACCATTAACACTACTGCATAAAATAACAACGTAAGTTTCTTTAACATTTATTTATCTCCTCTTTCATAAACTTGTTCATTACTGACAGGCTAATAATTTTTAACATACTTATTGTAGCTTAAAATTTTTCTAGAAAAACTTTCGTTATATTTGTATAACAAGATGTAATACGTAGTATTTTATATTTGATTTGTAATATTGAGATAATAATACTTAGTCAATTGTAGTTTTAGTCCATACTAATGGTTCTACTGTCTTTCCCAGCACATATATTCCCCAGTGTAGATGGGGACCACTTGCTATTCCTGTACTTCCTACTTTACCAATGGACTGTCCTTTTTTTACAAGGTCACCTTCTTTTACTAATACAGAGCTTAAATGTAAATATCCAGTTACTACTCCATGTCCGTGATCAATAAAAATACAATTTCCATTCACAACAAAACCTTTAGGGACTAGACCAACTAAAATTATTTTTCCACTTTCTGGGGCTTTTATAATGCTGCCTTGAACAGCTGCAAAATCAAGTCCTTTGTGAAAATATCCTGGATTAATAACACCATTTACTCTTCTTTTAACGCCGTAAGCTGTAGATAGTGGCCCATTTGAAGGAAAAGAAAATTTACCGCTCCAGAATTTTTTATCACTATAAGTATTTAATGCTTTGCCAACCAGATCTTTTTCAACTCTACTTGCCTTTAGTTCAGATACTGTTTTGGGTAAAGTTAGATCTTGAAGAGGGTATTTTGTATCTTTAACAGTTAAGTTAATTTTTTTTGCCTGACCCTTATAGAAAATTTCAATTGGATAAGTCCCTGGTTTGTAATCAGCACTTATTGGAATCAGGGTTCTATACCAGCTTTCTGATAAGTTAAAGACAGGAAGCTTTGTTTTTTCAAAGAAAATCTTTGGAGTACTTTTGTCTTCAGAGGACTTTGTGATTTTTACTGATACCGTATCTCCAAGACTTGCAATTTCTGGTTTTACAACTACTTCAAAAGGGTCAGGATTAGCCTTAGACAAATTGCAACAAAAAACAAGCAAACAGAGGATAAAAATAAAGCCTAAATGAAATTTATTTAATATTTGTTTAAGAGTTTTAATTTTTTTCATAACTCTACTATTTTATCTGGGCCTTAATCTATTGTCTTGAATCAAAAAGGGATGAAATTTCTATTGCTAAAACTATATCCAGTGTGTATTCTTTATAGGTAAGAGCCCCTTATTTCAGATTTGCCCTAGTGGTAATATATTAAAGCCTATTTAGATAAAATATAATTTCAGGCCAGGAATACATATATGTTAGATCAAGAAAAATTAGCTCGTGAAGAAGTTTTAAAGAAACTATCTATCAGTGAAGATACTTTGTCTTTATATGAACATGAGCTAGAAATGGAACACGACCCGGGTATTGGTGGGTTAGAAAATTTTACATCTGAAGATATTGATTCAATTCAAACTTTCCATAAACTTCGTGAATCAGGACTTACATTTAATGAAATAAAGCTTTTATCGTCCTTTTCAGAAATTCTAAAAACTATTGATTTTGAAGGACAAGAAAAATTAAAAGGAATCCTATCTTTATCTCCTGTATACAGATTAAAACAATCATTAAATTTGGCTCGTCAAGAACTTGATGCTATTAAGTCAAAAGCAAAAGAACTGGAAGAAACTTTAAATAGAGAAATATCCATTAGAACTTTACAGCCTTCTGAAACAGTTGCAGCATTGCAATCAGAGCTTGATGCAAAACAGAAAATTATTAATAGCTTAGATCGAAAATTATCAGAAGCTTTGTCTAAAAATGGACAGCCACAAATAAAAGGCAAGAAGGCAAAAGAGCTTTATCAGGTTATTACTGAAAAAGAAACGGAAATCTCTGAAATAAAAAAGAAAAGTGAAGAATTAACAAATGAATTAAGTAAGAGTAAGGAACATGAATTTGAGCTGTCAGAGAGAATAGATCTGATGGAAGATGAAATAGCTGAAATGGAATTAGAAATTGAAGAAAGATATCATGAGCAAATTTCAAACTTAAGAGAACAAATAGAAGGATTAATTGAGAAAAAACAAAATGAATGGGACACTTTCTTTTCTAAGACAGGTGAGCAACATAGAAAAGAGTTGTTAACTCTACAAAGAAAACATGAGCAAGAGATCTTAAGATTAAAACAAGTCATTAAAGAACAAACTGAAGAAGTCGAAGAATTAAAAATGATTAGAAATCCTCTTGCTGGGCTGCTCAGGATGGGTTCAAGAAGATAGTTTATACAACCAATAATGTGTGTTCATGGGCTTACTTTTTTCTCACCCATACCCTTCGCTACACTTGTACGCTTAGTGCTTCCAACGTTTCGCTTTGGGTATGGGATTCGTTTATATAAGCCCATTTTGTCAGAAAAATGCTATATTCCCATAAAGGCACTTTTGAGATGAGTTCCAATGACGCAACTAGTTAGATTACTCTATGGACACACCCTGAAAAATTGATATTACCTCTGTAAGATTATTTACCAGATAATCTGGTTTTAATATTTCTAATTGTTCTTTAGATCTAATTCCTCTTGATATGCCTATAACTTTTCCATATTTTGCTAGTCTGCCTGCATGAATGTCTGTTTCAGTATCTCCGATAATCCAAGTGTCTTGTGCAGATAAATCGAGTTTATTTAATGCACTAACTAATAAGATTTGTTTTTCCTGAATATCATTTGTTATTTTATGATTATCGTTTAAACAAAAAAGATGATCATCATCTAGGTACTTGCTTAATTTGAATTGATTAATTGCATGTAATAACTGCTTTTGCCTTCTTAAAGTTACTATAAAGAAAGTGATTTTTTTTGATTTTAAGTATTCAAAGGTTTTTAGAATATCATCAAATAGCCTATCTAGCTCTAATAAATCAGTCCTAAAAGATAGCTCTTTCCTTGCCTCTGCAGAGCTTTTTGAGTCATTTGTCCCTAATCCGCTCATCAAACTTATTTCAAAATCAGTTATTCTGTTTCGTTTTAGATCCCAAAAGACCTCTTTTGTTAAAATTTGATTTTTATTAGAGTTAGTACCTTTTAAACTTCCAAGATATGCACGATAATATCTCTCAGAAACATCTATGATAGGTCCATCAAAATCAAAACATAAATTCATTTTACTTTTTTTTAAGTTCAAGACAAGCTTGAACTATCCTCTGTCAATTTATTCCACAGGATTGGATTTGGTGGGTAAACCACTCAAATCCTTTAGTTGCAAGTCTATTTTAATTTCATTTCTCATTTTACTTTGCTTATTACATCTATTATTTAATCATATACCAGCGTATGCAGAAAATAAAAATGTTACCAATATACTAATACCCAAAATTCAAACCAAATTAAAACAATATCCTGGTCTTTTTTGCGGTGTTTATATTAAGCCAAGCTGGACAGATAACTATATAAATATAAACGGTGATAGTGTGTTTCCTGCCGCAAGCCTGATTAAGATTCCAATAGCTGTTATCCTTCTTCAAAAAATTGATAAAAAAGAAATTTCCTGGGACAAAGTTCTTACTTTGAAACATTATCATTATGCTTCTGGTGCTGGGTATCTCCGTACAAGAAAAATTGGGACAAAGCTTACTCTTAGAGAAGCATTCAGATTAATGCTTACTATAAGTGACAACACTGCAACAAATATGATTATTGATGTTCTAGGTGGAGTAACTGCTACAAATAAACAAATATCAAAACTTAAATTAAAAAACACAAAACTTGTTAGCTGGCTTGGAGATTTTAAAGGGACAAATAAGACCTGTCCTTGTGATTTAGCTAATTTACTTGAAAGATCTTTAGAAGGAGAGCTTTTACTTAAAAGCTCAAGAAAAGTTTTAAAAAGTACATTATTAGATGTTCAAAATAAATCTCTAATAAAAAATGGGCTTGGCAGGTATACAAGATTTGCGCATAAGACAGGAACAATTGGCATTTGTGTGGGTGATGCAGGAATTATTTACTTTCCGTTTGGAAAAAAAGTGGCCATTTCAATCATTGTAAAGAGACCATTTAATAGTTTAAATGGTCAAAAGATTATTAGAGAAATAAGTAGATTGATTTATGAATATTTGGGATGAAATAAAAGTCGGATTTGTAAATAACCTTTTAATTTAGTAAACACCAGCGCCAGATTCACAGCTACCATCAATAAAATCAATTCTATCGAAGATACGATCGTTTACAGTAGGATTGTCGTTAGATTTGACATAGCCATTAGCAAAATCTTTTAAAGTTCCTTCAAAGAGAGAGTTGTTCCCTCCAAGCCAAAATTCATGTTCAAGTCCACCTTCTTTAAACCAAGCATTGTTAATAGGTTGTTGCCCAGCCATTACTTGTTCAGGTCTTATACTGCGACCATGACCATGGAAGTAGAATGCTAATTCAATTTTTGCATTTGGATTATTAGTACGAAGCGTTCTTGCTGTGGTTAGGGTAGCATTTATCTTTGTTTGAAGCGCCATAACATCTGGCAAAGTGTCTCCACTAACATCGTAAATAGCGACATTGTTTGCAGGATAATTTAACCTGTTTCTAAGAATATGCTCTATATAAGCAACAGTTTTCTCTTTAATAAATCTTTCTGCTTCTGGATCAGGACCCTGTATTATACCCAGTGCTTGTGCTATATCAGAAATAAAGGAAAAAAGAGGTGGCTGATTGTTTTCTCCCTGGACTGTTCCCTTAATAATTATTGCAAATCTATACACGGGTGATGCTGGATTTGGTGGAACTCCCCAGGAAGGGCTAGAGGGTATTTGTATAGGCATAGGGGGTTGAAATGCTTTTCCAAGGTGTGCAACCCAGTTATTCAATGTATTTTGAAATGCATCACTTAAATTCCCACTGGAATTAATTAAGCGTGAAAACAAAAATAATGGGAATGGATCTACAAAATTTGCATGATAATAGGGCTTATATGTTCGATTGCTTGGGGGACCATTTTGAACAGAAGCCACCATAAACTCATAGTTTAATGAACCTGCATTTCTTCTGCCAAATACTTCATTAACAGGATCAATAGGACCATCTATACCCGCAATATCAGGCCAAAAGTTTGTTCCCATTGTAATAGCATTTTCATAATCTGTTAATGCCTGAGCTGGTGATATCATTGCAGCCAATAAGTCTGCTCTATTGTTATAACGAACTCTTACCCAGTTGCCATTACCACCAGCTTGGGGAGGTACAGGAGGAAACATTAATGTTAGATCTCTTGGGAACCACCCGGCATATGCAAATAAATGTTGCCAAGTAGCAGCATAATATTTTGTAGTAGCTTGAGGCCAGCGTTTTAGTAAGCTATCTCGTTCATTAATAGTTAAAGATATGTACCCTTGCATGTTGTATGTTTCACGATTCTGAGCATCAGTAATAGGACTAAGAACAGTATTAATAATCTCAAGCCAGGGTTCAAGTTCAGGAGGAACAGGCTGATAGTGAATAGCCTGATCTCTAGCTTCTAATACAACGCAGTTATTTAATTCTTCAGGAGGCAAACTGCATAAACTACTACCTGCTGAAGGATCGCCGTCATAATATGCATATATTAAGTCTTTTACAAAAGAAGAACATTGTGCACAATTACTACTTAAGTCAAATACATCTATATGCCTAGTAATATTAGGTGGTTCAACTTGTGGTGAACTTAAATAAGGACAGCTTGCAGAAAGTGTTTCAATGGTAGCTCCTCTATTAAAAATACTTTCTTCAACGCCATCATCTAATTTAACTGTCAGATCTGCTGGTAGTAAACAAGAATTGTTAGATTCAAATCCTAATGCGGCTTGAAGCGGACTAATTGGAGCATCATCAGGGACATCATCTGGTTCATGAATACACTGCGGTGTTCCTGAACCATCATCAAAGCATTTAAATCCCTCGGGACAATTAATTTCTTCACAGACATTAGTTGTTGCTGTGTAAACATTAACAGGATTATCATTTGTGTTTAATGTAGGAGTTAGTTCTTGCGTAGGTTCAGTCTCTGCTAAGGATGAAGCAGTAGGTTCAGGAGTAGTTTCGCTATTGTCTGGTTGAAGATTTTCTGTATTAGTAGTTGGTTGTATCTCTGGAATAATGGTTGAATTAGGAGTTTCTGCTGGTTGTTCGGTAGTTGTTGTTGTTGAAGCAGGTTCAATAGGATTATTTTCAACGGGAGGAGTAACAGTTGTATCAGTTGATAAGGTTGTTTCAGTACTTGTTTCAATTGTAGGGAGTGACTCAGGGGTTATAGAAGGAGCAGGTGTTATTGTAGGTTCTGTAGGTTGTTCAGTAGTAAGATCTATGGCAGATAGAACACATTCGCTATTTATACAGATCAATCCTTGTAGACAATCAGCATTAGTAACGCAAGATGCATTTCCAGTCCCTGGTGAAGAACCTAAGCTATCACTGAGTCCTGGTTGCGTTTCAGTAGTGGTTGTAGATTGAGTTTCGGTGGTGGTAATAGTTCCAGGAGAAGGTTCAGGAGCAAGTGTTGGTTCAGTTGATGGTGAATGTGTAGATCCGGTTCCGGGCAATATTGCTGTTTTAGTTTGAAATATGGCGTAATCATTATAAAAATTTTTAAAAGCAGGTTCTGCTATAGGTACTACTATTACATCAAAATTTGTTTTGTCTTTAAGCCAATCTTGCAATTTAGGTAAGATGTCTTCTAACATTGGTTTTTGAGAAAGAGCAATTCTCCTGTCAAAGTTTAGAGAGTTAATAAATGTATGAAATGAAATAACCGCATTATTACCAAACTGATTGACTAATCTTTCACCTAGCGGGCTAAGGTATTTACCATCAAAACTCTGTACTGGTTTCTTTGCGGTATGGCTATTTCCATAATATATAAGAGCTTTAAAATTAGTTGTTGCTTTAGAAATGTTTATAACATTTTCTTCTATTGTGTCTTCTCTCAACTTCCTTGGGATAAATTTATATAAATCATCATCAAGAGCAACAACATCAGTATCTATACAATTAACTTTTAATCCTGCCTTTTTTGCTGCAATAACTAATGGGATGAAATCCACATAGATTTTTCCTAATAACTGGGGTTTAATTTCTTCTTCTGATCTGGTGAAATCTGTATTATCAATAATAGTTTGCCTCTTTTTCGGTTGCTCAATTAGAAGGTGTGTAAGACCTTCATTCTTTAAACTTGCAAATAATGTAGCTAGCTTGTTTCTAAAAGTATCAAGTTCAGCAATGTGATACTCACCTATCAACAATACTTTTACTTCTGGTTTTTTAACCTGCTCTATAAGTATGTCCTTTAAAGGCTTAGCAGTTGCTTTTATATGATCTATTATTTCTTTAAATATTGCATCTTTTTCTTCATCTGTAAAATCTTTAAATGGTTTTTGTTCAACATAAAGTGTGGACCTAGAACTTGTATAAAACTCACCTTCTTCTTCTGTTCCAATAAGACAATCACTACTGTCAAGTGGACATATAGCAAACAAGTCTTCAGTCGGCTCAGGAGTAGTTTCGCTATTGTCTGGTTGAAGATTTTCTGTATTAGTAGTTGGTTGTATCTCTGGAATAATGGTTGAATTAGGAGTTTCTGCTGGTTGTTCGGTAGTTGTTGTTGTTGAAGCAGGTTCAATAGGATTATTTTCAACGGGAGGAGTAACAGTTGTATCAGTTGATAAGGTTGTTTCAGTACTTGTTTCAATTGTAGGGAGTGACTCAGGGGTTATAGAAGGAGCAGGTGTTATTGTAGGTTCTGTAGGTTGTTCAGTAGTAAGATCTATGGCAGATAGAACACATTCGCTATTTATACAGATCAATCCTTGTAGACAATCAGCATTAGTAACGCAAGATGCATTTCCAGTCCCTGGTGAAGAACCTAAGCTATCACTGAGTCCTGGTTGGGTTTCAGTAGTCAAAGCAGTAGAGGTAGATTCCTGAGATATGGTCTTGGTATTTTCTGTTGATTGAGTATTTGAAATAGGTTCAGTAGTAGTAGGTGTTGGAGGAGGAAGTGTCTCACACAGACAAGTATCACCGATACTTTGACAGGTTTGTCCTTCTGGACAACTACCTTCACTGCACTGCGGAAAAGCAGTTTGATCACAATCAGTAAAAGGTGCAGGACGAATCAACCCATCTTCATTGCATAGTCCATAATCAACAACTCTTCTATCAGTTCCTGTGCAATACTCTCTTGGCATTAAGGAGATTACTCTGACTGTCTCACTGCCACTAGGAATATCTAAATTAGTAAAATCGTCAGGGAAACCAATCTGAGAAGAAGGAGGATAAGGAAGAGGAGAATAATTGTATTCACAGCACACTCGTATGGGAGGAGAAAGCACGGCAGTAAAATCATTTGTAATTTCTTGTGTGGGTATTATTTCAGCTGTTGTTGTTGATTCAGAAGTTATAGGACTTTCGGTAGTTATAGTTGATTCTGGGAGTGTATCTGAGTTAGTAGAAGTAGATCTTGTTGGTTCATAGATAAAAGCTTCTCCTGCAATACCGGGATTAATAATTTGAATTTCCTCAAGCTGAGACTGAGAAGATTCAGTAGTAGTAGTTTCAGTATTTGGAATATTAGTAGAACCAGAATCATCAAGAGGAAGATAGCAAGTGTTTCCAATATACTCTCCAATCTCAGAATCATTGGGGTTGAAGGAACATGTACACCTGACGCCTTCTGGAAAGGTTACTCCAGGACAACGACAAAACCTATCTTCTTCTATAGAGCCAGTACATTGAACTACTTCATGTGATTGCCGAATTAAATCTAATACTAAACAACTACCTCTACAGACACTCCTATCTGTGGGGTTTTGTATAGGATAAATCACATCGCAACAGGTGTTACATCTAGCTCGGTTTGGAATATTAAGACACAAAGCACCACATGCGGAATTAGGAACAACTCGACCAGATCTATTTCTTCTTCCAGTCCCATTTATACAATCTTCTTCTGTTTCCATAAATCTTTCTGTGGGTACACTCATTTCCATGATGTCTATATTGGTACTGGTAAATTCGCCAGTGAGATCAGTAGAAAGATTATATCCAGGATACTCACAGCAGATTAGTGGTGGTGGTGGCGGAACAATGAATGCTGTTGGATTTAGTTTGGAATCATCATCAGTAGTAGTAGATTCTAAAAATATGTCTGAATTAGTAGAAACTTCAGTGCATAACTTAATTTGATCCTTTGCATGGGCCGGATAACAATTCATAAACAGTGAATTCTCAGTGCAAAGTGAGAAAAAAAGGATAAATATAAATCCGAATAAGAATTTTTTCATAGGTTATCCCTGAAAGGCATCCTTCAGTCATATACCTCTACCGGAAGCTGGTTAATCAGGAGTTGCAAAATAAGGGGTTATTTATGGAATTAGTAGATTAATACTATGTAAGGTTTAAAATGGCTACCCCTTTTTGATAAGATTTTATGGAATGCAAATGATTAAATCAAAAGTACAACCTATTCTTTGGAAAGAAGACAAGATTCTTCTTTTAGATCAGAGAATATTACCTTATGAAAAGAAATATCTTGAAATCACATCATATAAAGAAGTAATAAAAGCAATTCAAAATATGACACTTCGTGGAGCACCGTTAATTGGAATTGCTGCTGCATATGGGATGGCTTTGGCTGTAAAAGAATTTGGTACTGAAAATTTAAAAAATATTGCTGAAGAAATTAAGCAATCCCGCCCAACAGCAATTAATCTCAAATGGGCAATTGATTTGATCTTGAGTGATTTACATTGTCATTGCGAGGAGCACAGCGACGAAGCAATCTTACAAAAACCCTATCAGTCAGGTGAGATTGCTTCGCCCTTGGCTCGCAATGACAAAGATGCAATTATTGACACTGTTACAAAACGAGCCATCTGGATTCACGAAGATGATGAGATGCGCTGTCAGAAGATTGGTGAACAGGGAGCGAAAATTGTGGATTATGTCATTGCGAGGAAGCATGAAGTGCTGACGAAGCAATCTCATAATCGTAATAACATTGGTGAGATTGCTTCGTCGCTACCGCTCCTCGCAATGACATGTAACATTCTGACGATTTGTAACACTGGAGCACTTGCTACAGGTGGCATTGGAACTGCTTTTGGAGTCATTTTAACTGCTCATTCAAACAATAAAAATATTAAAGTATTTGCAGCAGAAACTAGACCTCGTCAGCAAGGAGCCAGATTAACTACATTTGAATTTCTGGAAAATGAAATTGATTGTACTTTAGTCTCAGATACTGCATGTGGGCATCTGATGCAAAAAGGCGAAATAGATTTAGTGATTGCTGGAGCTGACAGGATTGCAGCAAATGGTGACACTGCAAATAAAATTGGTACTTATCAGCTTGCTGTTCTTGCAAAGGAAAATAATGTTCCTTTTTATATAGCAGCACCACTTTCTACTTTTGATCTTTCCTGTAAAGATGGAAATGATATTCCAATTGAAGAAAGACCTCCAGAGGAAGTTACTCATATAAATGAAAAGTCAATTTGTGCAAGCGGGGTCAAAGTTAGAAACCCTGCGTTTGATGTTACTCCTGCAAAATATCTCTCTGGAATAATTACTGAGAAGGGTATTTTAAAGGGTGATTATATAAAAGAAATTAATAATGTTTTCAATGAAATAATGGTTACATAACCCCCAATTTTCTGTACATTCTTTGCCCGGAAAACTCCAGGTGGGTGTTCTCGTTTAATAGCATCCGTTTTCGATTTTTGTAAAGGCAGGTTTAAAACCTGCCTCAACCGATATACTTAACTACTAAAAATGCTGAACTCCCATAACTTTAATGCTTGTAGGACAAAAAATTTAATCAGAAAACTGAGGGCAAGTTGATCTTAGCGCAAAGTAGAAATAAATAGCAAGGTACATAGTGGTCTTGCAACATGTTTGCTTTACCATGTCAATTCTAAGGAGTACAAGCGACAAAGAATCTCATAACGCCAGCAAGATCCTTCGCTAATGTTCAGGATGACACTAGTGTATATGAGTGAGCATTGTAAAAACCTATGGATGCCTCTTGGGGATAGCATTTGCTTTGTTATAAATTTATTTTCTAAGATGGCTATTTTGCTTCAAATTTTGGTTAAAAATTGGTTATATCCATCTAAAATTCTACGTAAAAAGGTTGATTGTGTGCTGGAACATGCTTAAAATGTGATTTTCATTACTGTTCCCTTTATATATTAGGGTATAAGATATGTACGAAAGGTGAATATAGACCTTTAAAAGAAGCAATGCTGAAAACCACCCAAAAACTATTAACTATACTAACAGTAGCGCTACTATTAGCGGTATCTCCATTATCTGAAGCCTTTTGTGCTTGTCAGAAGTTGGGTGAATATTGTGGAACTCCACCAACAGAGACATTTCCAGCTTGTTGCCCATTTGATACAAATTCTGATGGTAACCAAATCCCATTGAAATGTAAAAATGCTGAAAATGGTGTTGGAACTTGTGAAACTGTAGATAGCGAAGAAGAGCAATAAATAATTTTAAGTTTCTATTGAGGCTCCTTGACTAATTAGCCATTGTTGAAACTCTTCTAGATTCTTGACGATTAGATGTCCGGATGGAAGATTACTTAAGAAGCCTTTACCGCGTAGTCTTTCAAAAGTTTTACTAACTAATTTATTTGGTACTTCTGCTTGTTGTGAGAGCTTATAAATATTTAACTCAGGTACAACTACACCTTGAGGAGTAACTTTGCCTTCAGAGTAAACTTTTAAATACAAAGCTAAAGCAACTCTAGCTTCATCACTTAAATCAGCATCTACATCACGAGGAATATCTTGTTCAACTATTTTTCTTTCCATTTATTTTTAGTTTCAAACAGGTTGAAACTTCCTTTAATCATATTCTTACGCTTGATCAGATTTAGTAAATAAACTAGCCAAATCCCTTGGATGAAAAAACGCAGGAGTTCTTTTATGTACTATATAAAAGTATCAAATAATACAATTGTAGAATATGTAATTAACTTTTAATTTATGAAAGCTTTATAATTTGAGCTATAGATGTGTAAAAAATCGTAATACTTTTAGAATAACTTAAAGCTAAAACAATATGCCGACATTTAATGATTATGGAATTATTTTAAACAGCCATGACCTTGGTGAATCAGACAAGATATTAAATATATATACAAAAGAAAATGGACTTTTAAGAGCAGTAGCTAAGGGTTCTAGAAAAGCTTTAAGTAAATTTGGTGGTAAGGTTGATCAGTTTTCATGTTGTTATTTCCATTTTGCAAGCGGGAAAAATCTTTCTACAGTTTGTGACTGTGAACAGATAAATAGCTTTTCTTTACTTCGATCTGATTTGCATCGTTTGACAAATGCAGTTTTATTTCTTGAGATAGTAAGTAATTTTGCACATGAAGATGAACATGACAGTCACCATGTTTATGACTTGCTTTATGAAAGTTTGAATAATCTTCAAAAGTCAACAATGCCAGATAAGGATTCAATAACTTTTATCTCTAATTTTTTATCATTGCATGGTTATAAACCCCAGTTTGATACATGTGTTCATTGTAGTAATGAACAACAAGTGATGAATAATGAATCGTTGTACTTATACTCAAGTATTCTTGGTGGGGTCCTTTGTATTGAATGTGCACGGATGATAGATCATAAGCAGATAAAATCAAGCGTAATTAACTTGTTGAAGCAAGGAACTAGTGAAGCAGGGGGGCGAGGTGATATGCGCCTTACTTTAGATCTTCTCCGAGAACATCTTGATATAAGAGCAAAGAGTAAGATTAAGAGTTTTGACTTAGTGCTTTCACTGTAACAAATTGAAAGTTAATCCTAAGACTCCACAGATAACAAACGACACTATTAAGTAAGCAGTTGCATTTTTTACCCCAAGCCATTTTTGATAGACAAGAAAGCTTGTCAAGTTGACTCCAGGAGCAGCATTCATAAATGCCAGGATACTTCCAAGGCTAGCACCCTTTTCAAGAAGTGCTTTTGAAATTGGGATATCAGAGCCTGCGCAAAAATAAAATGGAAATCCAGCAATTGAAAGCAAAAATGGACTGAGCAAATTCCCGGTCCCTGCAAACCTTGTTATAACATCGGTACTAAAAAATAATGAGATAAAAGAAGCAATGATTATTGAGATTAAAACCCATGGTCCAAAAGAGACAATCAGTGAAATAAAATCAGAGATGATTCTTTGCGGTAAAGGCTTGCCATGGCAAGCTTCTGTGTGATCATTGTTAATTGATTCGGATTTATTCTTTGGTTTGAAGAATAAAACAAAAATATAAGCTACAAGCATGCCAAAGATTATAGAAAATAAAAATCTATACAATGCAATTCTTACTCCGAGCACTAGAGTTAACATGAGAGTGCTAATGCTGCTTGCATTTCCAGCAGTTAAGAATGAAACTACGATTAACCATGAAGCTCCTTTTTTCTGAAACTTATTTGCTAGTGGTATCATTCCGCATGTACACAGAGGAATTAAAGCTCCTATAATGCTTGCCAGGAAAACAGGAATGAAATGATTTGAACTTAATATCTTTTCAAAAAAGCTTTCAGGAATAATCTCAGCAAGTATTGCAGAGATAAGTAATGCAAATAAAAAGGCAGGAAGAAGGTCTTGTGAGTAGTGTAAGAGAAGTTTTATGAAATTTTCCTGCATTGTATAAACTAGATTTTAACAGTAATTAACCCCAGTTTGTAAACACTAATTGACTAAATGTCATTGCGAGCGAAGCAATCCCGATCTAATTTGCGTAAATTGTCTGGAGTTGCCATGCTTCATTTTCCGCCAGAGGTGGACCCGACTTTGGCGGGTATTCGGCTCGCAATGACATACTAAACGCTAGATTTAATGTTAAAATTATTTTCCGGTTAATTACAAAGGAGATTTTTTAAAATGCCACGTCAGATACCGTTAGACAAAACAATTAATATGGGAATTGCTGCACATATTGATGCAGGAAAAACGACAACAACAGAAAGATTTCTTTTTTACTCGGGACTTGTTCATAAGATTGGTGAAGTTCATGAAGGAACAACAGTGACTGACTGGATGGAGCAGGAGAAAGAACGTGGTATTACTATCACTGCTGCTGCAATTTCTACCAAATGGAAAGATAAATATATAAATCTTATTGATACTCCTGGACACGTTGATTTTACGATTGAAGTTGAACGTTCAATGAGAGTTCTGGATGGGGTTGTAATTGTTTTATGTGGTGTTGGTGGAGTTCAGCCTCAAACTAAAACAGTCTGGAGACAAGCTGACAGATACAAAGTACCAAGAATTATTTTTGTAAACAAACTGGATAGAGTAGGAGCAGATTTTTATAAAGTAGTAAAACAGGTTAGAGATGAAATTAGAGTCAATGCTCATCCTATTCAGCTTCCTTTAGGAGCAGAAGATAAGCTTAAAGGAATTATTGATCTTCTTGAAATGAAGCTTTATTTATATGATGAAACTGATCCAATGGGAAGAAAATTTGAAAAAGTAGATGTTCCAGAAGAGATGCTTGATCAAGCAAAATCATATAGAGAGAAGCTTGTAGAAGCAATTGTAGAAACAAGGGATGATTTAATGACTAAATATTTAGATGGTCAGGAAGTTCCTTATGAAGATTTAAAGAAAGCATTGCATGATGCAGTCTGTAATCTGAAGATTATTCCTGTAACTTGTGGATCGGCCTTTAAGAATAAAGGAGTTCAGCAGTTACTTGATGCAGTGGTAGACTATCTTCCAAATCCTACAGAAGTTCAGGCTATAAAAGGTACCTTAAAAGATGGTACACAAATAGAAAGAAAAGCAGATGACAATGAGCCATTTGCAGCACTTGCATTTAAAGTTATGACTGATCCTTTCGTAGGAAGACTTACCTTTGTCCGTGTTTATAGCGGATGTTTAAAAGCGGGTAGCTATGTTTATAATGCATCAAGGGATGGAAAAGAAAGAATAAGCCGTCTTGTGAAACTTCAGGCAGATGAAAGAAAAGAAATAGATGAAGTTTATGCAGGTGATATTTGTGGTGTTGTAGGTCTTAAAGATACAACTACTGGAAATACTCTCTGTGATGAAAAGAATCCAATAATTCTTGAATCACTTTATGTACCAGATCCGGTTATTTCTGTAGCAATTGAACCAAAGACAAAAGCAGATCAGGAAAAGATTGGTCTCTCACTTCAAAAACTTGCTGAAGAAGATCCTACTTTCAGGGTTCATGTGGATCATGAAACAGGGCAAACCATTATTTCTGGTATGGGAGAACTTCACCTTGAAATTCTTGTCGATAGGCTTCTTAGAGAATTTAAAGTAGACGCAAACGTAGGAAGACCTCAGGTCGCATATCGTGAAACAGTAAGAACTAAAGTAACTCAAGAAGGAAAATACGTTAGACAATCTGGTGGTCGTGGTCAATATGGTCACTGTGTTATTGATCTTGAACCTCTTCCTCCTGCAAGTGGCTTTGAATTTGTTAACAAAATTGTTGGTGGTGTTATTCCAAAAGAATATATTACGCCAATTGAAAAAGGTATCAAAGAAGCCATGGCTGGTGGTGTTTTAGCTGGTTATCCTATTATTGACATGAAGATTACACTTCATGATGGTAGCTTCCACGAAGTTGACTCATCTGATATGGCATTCCAGATAGCTGGTTCTATGGCATTAAAAGAAGGTTTTATGAAAGCAAAACCAACCCTCCTTGAACCTATTATGGGAATTGAGGTTGAAGTGCCTGAAGCATATATGGGAGATGTAATTGGAGATATTTCCAGTAGACGTGGACGTATTGAGGGGATGACAACAGAAAATTCTGTTTCTAAAGTTCGCGGTAAAGTCCCTCTTGCAGAAATGTTTGGTTATGCAACTGACATTAGAAACAGAACTAAAGGTCAGGGAACTTTCACTATGGAATTTTCATGTTATGAAGAAGTCCCTGCTGCAGTAGCAGAGCCTATTATTACTGGTAGGAAGAAGTAAGCGAAGATTTTATTTTCTGCCGAAAATCTGACACATGACTTAACCATGCTAATAGTGAGATGATCTGCCTCATGCTTCGCTAAGGGTAAACTTGTTCGATAAAAATTCATATGCTCTTTAGAAAAATAATTAATGAACTTGAAAAAAGAAAGATTAGATATCTAGTTATTGGAGGAGTAGCCGTCAATCTCCATGGTTATTCAAGAGTAACAAATGATTTGGATCTTATGATTTCCTTTGAAAAAGAAAATATTGAAAAGTTTATAGAATTAGTAAATGTTTTAGGTTATACCTCTAAAGCACCAGTTGATATAAAAGATCTTGCAGATCCTGAAAAAAGGGAATCCTGGAAAAAAGAAAAAAATATGCAAGTGTTTTCTGTGCGCAATCCTGACAATGAATTTGAATATATTGATGTAATGATTCAGGATTACATTGATTTTGAAAAAGCTTATAAAAACAGAGAAGTCTATTCTGATGATAAAATTAGTGTGTCAGTAATCTCAATTGATGATCTTATAAGTCTTAAAGAATTAGCTGGTAGAGGTAGAGATTTACTTGATATGAAAATACTTAGAAAGCTAAAGGAACAGTTAGATGGATAATGACTATAACTGGAAAAAAGAATTTCTGGAAAAAGATGAAGGTTATGATATAAACCAGTTTCTATCATACAGAAAATTGTCTGTTAGCAAAAAGCTTGAATATCTTGAAGAAACTACTGAATTCTTTAGTAAGCTTACACCGAAAAAAAATAAAAAAGCCTGGGAAAAACTTAAAAAAGAAGGATATTAAAGTTTAATAAATCGTTTTAGCAAAGAGAGTATTTGTCCGATTTATTCGGCAAATCCGATCCAACGAAAAGAGTCGATTAACGGAAGCTGTAGCTTGTCTACAGCTGTAGACAAAAAAGATAAAAGATTATAGTAAGTGTAAGGCTTTACTACAATTGGCTCCTCTGGTGGTGGTAGACATTCTCCTGCTGGACTACAGGCAGATCCTCTTGGGCAGCATCCCATACCACAGCAGACAGGTGGATTAAAATCACCAGCATCTGTACCGGCAGGTAAATGACCTTGCTCTATTAAAGCATCTATTTGTGCCTGAGTGTATGGATTGCATACAGCTCCTCCAGCACAGCATGTTCCATGTGGAGGGGTGCAGCCTGTTCCACAACAATCAGTTGTTGGTGGACATGAATAAGCATTATCTCCCGCTCCGCAGCATACAGAACCTGATGGAAAACATCTATTTCCCGGCGGAATAGCATCTGGAGCTCTGCAGAGTATTGGAAAAGCAGTTGGACAATAACCACCAGAGACACAAACCTGACCTTCTGGTCTGCATCGAGCTCGACAGATTGGATTGCTGTCAGTGCAGGTTGTACCATTTTCACAACCATAGATACCATCCATAT
>JAHFBE010000049.1 GCA_023250205.1 Candidatus Melainabacteria bacterium
TATTTCTTTCAATACCTTCAGGTAGTTTTGTGACTTTCTTTTCTAAGGCGGCTATTTGATCATTGTTTTTTTTAAGTTGTCTTGGTATTTCATTTGCAAATTCAGCTGTAGTATAAAGTGCACTATGAATAATGCCTGGAGGAATATCAGGATTTGTTGCCCCCATCTCTATAACTTCTTTTCTGATTTGTAAAACGCTAACTATTAATGTGTTGTCGGAAATATGCAGGGCTGAATCAAGAATATTCCAGCTTTTTGCTGGGACTTTTTGATTTGTTGTAAGCTTTCCTTTTATTTCTTGCCAAGTTTTTGTAGCTGATTTTGATATAGCGTCTTCTCTCTCTGGAATATTTTTTGCTTCAACAGTAGCTGGATTCATTAATGCAGCTGTAGTTATAACACCAGAAGATGTAATGATGGCAAGTGGTTTAAATCCTAACAATAAATTTGCGGCTAACTCAGTTAGAACAGATGGTCTCTTTACTGTCTTAGTATGGGCAGGGCTTTTAAGTGTAATTTTGTTGCTAGAGGGTGTAGCTGCAACACTAGCATCAATAGAGTTAAGATTAATCATTTAATGAAAAAATGATAACTCATATGTATGAAAAAAGAAAGGGGTATATATTTTAAAATTATGCTTATCGTAAGGAGTTTATTACATAAGTATGTTAATTGAGGTTAAGGATTAGCACTTCAAATTATAAAAGAACAATTTTATTCCTAGTAAAGTAGAATTATTCTAATTTAAAATTAGCGTAGTTAAAAATTATTTAATCTATATGAAAATAGGTTCATCTGATCTTATTAATAGAAGAGTGTTCTTAAAAGCAGTTGGTGGTGCAGGTGCTGCTGCTTTGGCTCAAAATGTACTTCCCGGAAGTGCTTTAGCGTCTACTGCTCCTGCTACTGTCATAAGGCAAAATTATAGAATAGTTCAAACAGTAAAAGATCCATTAAAGTTAATTACTATTTGGCTTGGAGGTGGTGCAAGTCATATAGATAGTTTTAACTTACCACCTGAGTCTGCTACGGTTTCTACAGGACCATTCCGTCCTACAAGAACAAGTATTCCCGGTGTTTTAGTTACTGATCAGCTTATAAGAACAGCACGCATTTTAAACAAAACAACTCTCTTCCGAAATATTACTCATAATCAAGGTGATCATGGACCGGCAACAGCACTTTTCTTTACTGGAAATGACAGACTTGTAAATGATAGAGGTGATTCCAGATTTAATACTCCACTTAATGCAAATGCATTGGCTCAGGCTGCAATGTTTGCAAATTCAAGATACTTTGCTCTTAATGCTAATCAAGAAAGACTGCCATATAGCGGTGTAGAAGGAAGAGATCCAAATTCATTTAGTATAGGTTGTAATTTTACTGGTGATAATGCATATCCCTCGCCATTAAATGGTGGAGTAAGCAGAGAGTTACTTAATGAAAGAATTAGTTTATTGAATCAAATCCAGCAGCTTCAAGAATTAGATTCTAGTGATCCAAGGGTAGCTCAATTTGTTCAGGCACAACAAGGTGCTATTAATACAGTTAACAGTAATATAGGTCCGGCATTTAATTTGAACAGAATGGATCCCAGATTAAGAGATAGAGTAGGAAGAAATCCGCTTGGAAATGCTGTACTAACAGCAGCAAATTTGATTAATGCTGGGGCAAAATTTGTAACCATTAATGATGGATTTTGGGATAGTCATTATGATTTAGAACCTGATCTCAGAGTTTTATTACCCAGGCTAGATTATGCTTTTTCAGGTTTAGTAGAAATGATTGAAATGGGAGTGGTAGATGAAGATACTATGGTTGTTATTGCAACTGAATTTGGGAGACATCCTGTTTTAACTACTCCTCAATTTGATGAAGAGGAAGAAACCAATGTTACAGCGGGTCGTGAACACTGGCCTCACTCAAGCTTTGCACTGGTATATGGACCTGAGAATGTGGTAGCGCATGGTGACGCAGTTGGCAGAATTAATATTCACGGTAGATTTCCTGATAGTGTTACACCATATTCTGCTCCAAGATTTTGGGAAGCTATTTTAAATGGATGTGGTTATGCACGCGAAAAATTAAACAGAGCTGGAAATCCAACAGGGGAAAGATTTTCTACATATAATTTATTTCGTAGAAATGTTCAAAATTAAAACTATCCACTTACCTAAATCTACTTCCCCGGATGACTGAATAATAGCAACTTCTATAGCTATTTCTTACCGCGTTATAATCATTAGAATTACAAAACGTTGAGCAGTAGTTACTTGGAAAGGCAACTCTTCTCATTGATGCAAGTCTTGGAAGAGTTGTGTTGCAGAGTGTGCTTCTGGTTGGGAAAGCCCTTGCTATTTGTTGTTGCGCAGCAGCGAGTTTAGCATCAGCGGCGGCTTTGGCAGCAGCAGCTTTCGCCTCAGCTTCTTGTTTAGCTTTGGCTTCAGCAGCGAGTCTGGCTTCTTCAGCAGCTTTTGCTTCAGCTTCTTGTTTAGCCTTGGTTTCAGCAGCGAGTCTGGCTTCTTCAGCGGCTTTCGCCTCGGCTTCTTGTTGGGTAGGTTCAGGATTTGCAGTAGTAGTAGGTTGAAGTTGAGTAGAATCTAAATCCCTTGGTGGAGCTACTTGAATAGTAGTAGTGGGTTGAAGTTGAGTAGAGTCTGAATCTCTAGGCGGGGCAACTTGAATAGTAGTAGTAGGCTGAAGTTGAGTAGAGTCTGAATCTCTAGGCGGGGCAACTTGAATAGTAGTAGTAGGTTGAAGTTGAGTAGAGTCTGAATCCCTTGGTGGAGCAACTTGAATGGTGGTGGTAGGTTGAAGTTGAGTAGAGTCTGAATCCCTTGGTGGAGCAACTTGAATGGTAGCAGTAGGTTGAAGTTGAGTAGAATCAGAATCTCTTGGAGGAGCAACTTGAATAGTGGTAGTAGGCTGAAGTTGAGTAGAATCGGAATCTCTAGGCGGGGCAACTTGAATGGTAGTAGTAGGTTGAAGTTGAGTAGAGTCTGAATCTCTAGGCGGGGCAACTTGAATGGTAGTAGTAGGTTCAGGAGTAGGAGTTGGTTCAGGTGTTGGAGTTGGAGCAGGAGTAGGAGTGGGCTCAGGTTGTAGTGTTATATGGTGTGAAGCAATAACAGGTGGAAGACTCTCTGCCTCAGATGGGGCATAACCGGCGTAACCAGCTGGAACTGATTCAGAAGTAGGTTCTGGAGATTTACAACGACATTTACGTTCTCCATTATCATAGAAAGAAGAACATGTTTGACCTCCTGTGCATGTGCCGCCGCACACTGGAGCTGATTGATCACAAAAGAGAATATTTGAAGCTGCTGATGGAGAAGTCTGTCCCTGTGTAGGAGTGGGCTCAGGTGCAGGAGTAGTAGGTTGAGGAATAGTTGTATTTGTAATAGCTACTGAAGTCGGACATTCACAATCAGTTGAAGTATGTTCTCCTATGGAACCTGCCATGAAAGTAGGTGGTCTAGAACAAACATTACAATTTCCTGTACATGTTGAAGGAGCATGTACTCCAGAAGGAGGGTTCCAGGTATCACCTGAAACCCACTCTGTTCCATTTGACCACCATGAGCAATTTCCTAAGGATATCCCTGTTTCAGTTTGAGGTAATGCTTGTATTGTTGTTGGATTTTGAGCTTCATTAGGTACTGATCCTGCTAAAGGTTGAGTGGTAGTAGTAGGTTGAAGTTGAGTAGAATCGGAATCTCTTGGTGGAGCAACTTGAATAGTAGTAGTAGGCTGAAGTTGAGTAGAATCAGAATCTCTAGGCGGGGCAACTTGAATAGTAGTAGTAGGTTGAAGTTGAGTAGAGTCTGAATCCCTTGGTGGAGCAACTTGAATAGTAGTAGTAGGTTGAAGTTGAGTAGAGTCTGAATCCCTTGGTGGAGCAACTTGAATAGTAGTAGTAGGTTGAAGTTGAGTAGAATCGGAATCTCTTGGTGGGGCAACTTGGATGGTAGTAGTGGGTTGAAGTTGAGTGGTAGAAGGTTGTTCAACAAATCCACCAGTAGTAGAAGAAGTACTTGAACCATTACCAGGCTGAGGAGCTGGTGTTGGCTCAGTACGCGCTTGCCCAGGAGCAACAGCCCCATTCAACTGAAAAGTTGATGTCACACTATCACTATTTAGATCGCCCCAAGCAAGTGGGTTTGGAGGTGTATTTGTAGTAGTAGGTATTATTCCTGAACTATTGTTTAGAGATGGACTAGGAGCAGATGGTGCAGGAGTAGGTGGTGGGGTGGATAGGGTGGGAGGAACAAAATATGTTGGATTACAATAGCAAAAAAGGCCAACAGAATCCCATTGACACATTCCATCTAATAACCCCGATGCTGATTGCCTTTGACATGTTCCTACTGCTAAACATAACTCTGGGTTAGTTCCTGTGCTGCAGGGGGATATATTCTGTGGTCTAGAATTAACAGTCCCAATGGGCTCAATAGTTGATATCACGCTATCACTGTTTAGATCACCCCAAGCAAGTGGGTTTGGAGGTGTATTTGTAGTAGTAGTAGGTATTATTCCTGAACTATTGTTTAGAGATGGACTAGGAGCAGATGGTGCAGTAGTAGTAGTAGTTGGAGTAGGCTGAGGCGCTGGGCTTGGTGACTCAATACTGCAACTAGAAGAACACCCATCTCCACTAAAAATATTTCCATCATCACAAGTTTCTGGAGATTCTATGATGCTATTCCCACAATTAGGTGGAGTAGGAGTAGGCTCCGGTGTTGGAATTGGAGCTGGAGTAGGAGTAGGTTCAGGTGTTGGGATTGGAGTAGGAGCAGTATTTGAAACACATTCTGAACCACTTAAATGAGTTCCTTCAGGACAGGAAAGTTCATTATTAGAAGAAGGAATTGGATTAGATTGATCAGGAGAAGTTGGTTGAGGAGCCGGAGCAGTATTTGTTGAAGGAGTTCCTGTAATTAAATTTCCTTGATAATCATATTGTGGTTGAACTGGTTGTGGATTAGTAGATTCAGATTGTGCCGTAGAAGTAGTTTCAGTCTGAGTTGTAGTTGGTGTAGGAGTAGCTTCAGGCTGGGTTGTAGAAGACTCTTCTGTATCTGTGGATGTGCTGGCTTGTTCATTAATTAATTGATTGTTCTCTTCTGGGGAATCACCTAATTGTAATAGGGTTTCATCATCAGAATCGTCATCTTCATCCTGACCATCTTCACAAATTAGAGAAACATCTTCTTTGCATTTCCATGTTCCGTCGTCTCTTTTTTTACAGCAAATTGGCTGTCCTTGTTTACATTTTGGTTTGAAATCATTGCCTGAACATGAAGCCTTTTGTCCATCTGAACAGCGAACTTGTGGTTTCTTTTTCCCGGGAACATCAACACATTCCTGAGCATATGCAATATGGCCAATAATTACTCCTAGTGAGTAGATAAGAAAAACTATAGTTAAATAAAAGAAAGAGGCTTTTTTCATTTTCAATAGATACAAAGATATATAAGTTAACTAGAACCTATATGCCCTCAAATAAACATTGCTTAGATGGGCTGTTTAGTTTATATGAACAGGGCTATCCCCAGGGTAGAGAAATAATTATCGAGCTTTAATTACACTTGGTTTAATTTTATTTAAAATTGTAGTTAATATACTTCCAACAGTTTCTTTAGCCATTATTCCTTCATAGCTTAGAGTGACTCTATGTCTTAAAACATCATAGATTAGTTTTTCTACATCTTCATCTTTTACATAATCTCTTCCGTGAATTAGTGCAAGTGCTTTTGATGCCTGAGTAAGATTTAGTGATGCTCTTGGACTTGCTCCATAACTGATAAACGGTGCAATGTTTTCCAGTCTATAATCCATAGGGGTTCTTGTAGCAGAAACCAAATCTGCTATAAAGCTTACAATACTTGGATCTACATAAACTTTATTTGTGAGTCTTTGGATTTCAAGGAGTTCATTCTTTGTAATTGCTTTTTTAATTTGTGGAAGCTCTTCTGTGCAAAATCTGGTAATAATTGCAATTTCTTCTTTTGAATTTGGATATGAAATTATAAGCTTAAACATAAATCTGTCTATTTGAGCTTCAGGTAATTGATAAGTACCTTCAGATTCAATTGGATTTTGTGTAGCTAAAACAATAAATGGTTCATCTAGTTTATGGGATTTCTTTGCAATTGTTACTTGTTTTTCCTGCATTGCTTCGAGGAGTGCGCTTTGAACTTTTGCAGGAGCACGATTGATTTCATCAGCTAAAACAAGATTTGCAAAAACTGGTCCTAAGATAGTTTCAAATTCACTATTTTTTTGATTATAGATTTGAGTTCCTATTAAATCAGATGGTAATAAATCTGGAGTAAATTGTACTCTTTGAAATCTTAGATCCAGTGTATCTGCAAAAGTTTTTAATATAAGAGTTTTTGCTAAACCAGGGGGACCCTCAAGAAGAATATGACCTTCAGCTAAAAGCCCTACTAGAATTCTCTCTAAAATATGATCCTGTCCAACAATTATTTTTTTTACTTCGTAAAGAGCTGACTCTATTTTTTTAGAAGCTTCTATATACTCTGCTTTTGTCTCTGGCATAGTAGATATTATATAGTACTGGGAGTAAAGAATTCGAGAGTAAGATCGATATGTCATTGCGAGCCCGCCTGAGGGGGCGAAGCAATCTCACCTGACCGCTATTAGTTTATTTTCCTGCTTAATCTTGTTATATCTAACTGAGATTGCCACGTCGCCCCTCGGGCTCCTCGCAATGACAAAGCATACTCATCCTCGAAAAATTTACAGACTCCTTGTGTGCATATGTTCTGATGGATTGTATTAAGCCGCGTTTCTATGCATAGAAAGCCTGTGCCCGGCAAAGATCAAATCATCTTTTCTTTCTACACACCAGTAATAATCTCTATGTATTCTGTCTGTGAGGATAGATTCTGCAATATAAATCCTTGTATTTGATGTTTTAAAAGTTCCTTTTTCATCTTCATAGGTGTCAGAATGACTATCAACTTGAGATTTATCTATGGGATGGGTTCTATTTTTATTTGCAGCAGCTATAGACATTTGTTCTACTGCTTCTCCAAAAGCAATAAAGTTACTGTCTGGATAATCAAGAGTTTCTCTAAGTTCAGCATCAGATGGAAGATTTAGTTCTTGTTGAAAAATATTTTCTGGTTCATCCAGCGGAGAATAAAGTCTTAATTCAGGTTCTTCTTCTTTTTTGTATGGCTTATAGGTTTCATTATCGAGTAACTTTACAGCATCAAATATATAAAATCTTTCACTGATAGGATTGTTTGTTTGATGGAAGTTTCTATCATTATCGTAATATCCAAAGCAACAGCCTCTATAGGTTAGTTCTGTGCCATATCCTACAGAGTAGTTACTGTCAGCTTTATTTCCATCAATTGAAAACCTTGGAAGATTTTCTACTTGAAATCCTTGATAGGTTAATTTATCATCTTCTCTATATGGAAGAGATATAAAACTACCTATTGCTTGAGGTAAGAATGCTTTTAAAATAAGATTGGTTTTAAATGACATACCAAGAATCTAACAGCTTAAGATTAATAGAATAAGATTTCCTTAGAATTCTTTTAGAATTTTCAGATTAAATTTTTTTAATATAGTGAACCAATTAAGCTTTATAACATTATTGTCATTCCCGCGAAAGCGGGAATCCATGAGCACTATTGGTCAATCTCTGGATTCTCCAGTCAAGCTGGAGGAAGACATTACCTTAATTAAAAAATCCAAACTTCTTTGGGTTCTTCTCTTCCTGTATTTTGGCAAGCTGTTCAAATATTTTCTTTTCTTCTGCAGACAGTTTAGTAGGAGTTTCTACAGTTATGTGAACTAACTGATCTCCTTTTCTTGCAAGATTATTTAATTTTGGTACTCCTAATCCAGGCATCTTAAGTATGACACCAGATTGTACTCCAGCTGGAATATTTAAAGTCTTTTCACCTTCTATGGAGGGTACTTTTACATTTCCACCTAAAGCTGCATGTGCAAATGAAATTGCTTGTTCAATAATTACATTTTGTCCTTCTCTTATAAATACTTCATGTTCACGTATACCAATAATTACGTATAGATCCCCGGGAGGACCTCCTTTTCTACCAGCTTCTCCTTTACCACCCCAGCGAAGTCTGGCACCGTCATCTATACCACAAGGTACTTTTACCTCAATACTTTTTTTAACTAGTTCTTGCCCTTTTCCATTGCAATCTGAACAGGGCTGTTCTACTATCTTTCCATTTCCTTGACAGCTGGGACAAGTAGTAATTTGGGTGACGTGTCCAAAGAATGATTCTGTAACTCTTCTTACTTCTCCAAGTCCATTACAGCTCCTGCAGGTTTTTAATGTTGATCCTGGTTTTGCTCCTGAACCTTTACATAATTTGCAGTCTTCGTGAGATTGAATTGTTATTTGTTTATTGCAGCCATTTATTGCTTCTAAGAAATCGATTTGAAGATCATATCTTAAATCTAAACCACGTTCAGGACCAGTAGATGGTCTGTGAGTTCTTGTCTCTCCAAAAAATTGAGAGAATATATCACTTAAATCCCCAAATCCAAAATTTTGTCCATCAGAACCGCTATAAGAGTTTTGTAATCCTTTTAATCCATACTGATCATAAATATTCCTTTTTTGAGGATCACTTAAAATTTCATATGCCTGATTTATTCCTTTAAAGACTTCTTCACTTCCGGTTTCTTTATTGTCAGGGTGATATTTTCTAGCCTGTTGCCTGAAGGCTTTTTTTATTTCATCTTCAGTAGCATCACGGCTTATGCCCAGCATTTCGTATAAATCTTTAGTCATTGCCATGAGATTTATTATAACCGAAGATAAAATATCAGCATTTATCTAAGACATAAAGACTGTAAATCAATTCTCTGAAAAAACTATTCTATACAGAACCCAATTTTTTTCTTGGGTTTATTAGGAGGTATCATTAACTGACGAATGGCTTCAAATATTGATTGAATTTCTGAGTCATATTTAGTTATTTTCGTTTCAAGTTGATTGAGTTTATGCGATAGCTCTTTATGACTTGCCATAATTTCTTTTAATTTTGTAAATGTGCGCATTATTTGAATATTCACTAGAATGGCTTTCTTACTGTTTAATACACTAGATAACATTGCTACTCCTTGTTCAGTGAAAGCATAGGGAAAGTATTTTGTATGATGTCCACGTTTTAAGGTCGCAATTTGCGACCTTAAAGAATTTGTTTCTTCTTTTGTTAACTGGAACATAAAATCTTCAGGAAATCGATATTTATTTCTTTTAACTTGCTCATTAAGACGTTTTGTAGAGACTCCATAAAGCCTGGCTAAGTCTTTATCAAGCATTACTTTTTTCCCTCTAATAAGTAATATTTTGCTTTCTATGTTTTCAATTGGAATTAATGTTGTTGACATAATAGCTTTTGATTAAAACATAAAAGTCAGGAAGAGAAAAAGTCTTAATATTTGGCTTTATCTTTTTGATACCTTAGGTTACAGATTAAGAAAGTAATGTAACCCAGAGTATCATTTGGGTTGGTTGCTAAGCTTTCTCTCTTAAAGCATCTTCAATTTCATTTAATATTTTTTCAGCAGCAAGAATAGGATCTTTTGCACTTGTAATAGGTCTGCCAATAACAAGGTGTGTAACACCATTTTTTATAGCGTCTTTTGGGGTTGCAATTCTTTTTTGATCGTCGCTTTGAGCCCATGAAGGACGTATCCCCGGTGTAACTATTAGAAAATCACTTTTTATATTTTCTCGAATTAATTTTGCTTCGTTTGCAGAGCAAATTATTCCATCTAAACCGTTTTGTATGCCTAGCTTTGCAAGATGTAAAATATAATCATTGATTTGAGTTTGAATTTTTAAATCATTTTCTAAGACTTCACTTGTCATGCTGGTTAGAACTGTTACTCCCAGTAATTTTGGTGGAGAAATGTTATTTGCCTTTGCTGTTTCAATTAAAGATTTTTTTGCTTCCTGAAGCATATGTGCTCCCCCGGACATGTATACATTTAGGATGTCTGCTCTGTGTTTAACGATGTTTGAAACTGCTTTACTAACAGTATTTGGGATGTCTAGAAATTTCCCATCAAAAAAAACCTTATTTCCATGATCTTTAATAATGTCAATAATTTTTGGTCCTATAGAAGAAAAAAGCTCTAACCCTACTTTAAAATACCCTACTTTGTCAGACAGTTTTTTGATTAATTCTAATGCTTCTTTTTCACTTGATGTATCAAGTGCTACCATTAAATATTCTTTTGCTTGTGCTTTAGTTGTCATTTCATATCTCTATACGTCATTGCGAGGACCCTGCCTGAGGTGGGGATGAAGCAATCTCCTGACTTATTCACGTTTTTGAGATTGCTTCGTCGCTGCGCTCCTCGCAATGACGTAAATCGATTAATAGGTTCTAATGTATCCATGTTATTTACCTGCTACTGTCATATTTTCTACCATGAAATATGGAAATAAGGTTGAACCTGTCCACTCCTGCTCTTTTGATATCTGTGAAATATTCTTTAAAAGCTCAAATATATTTCCAGCAATCATGCAGTTTTTTATTCTGCCTTGAATCTTTCCATCTTTAATTTTAAATCCAAGATCTATTCCTACGTTAAATTCCCCTGCTAATGTATTGGATTGACCGGCTCCTAATACCTGATCAATTAAAATCCCCTCTTTCATATTTGAAATTAAATCATGATAATTTACTTTTCCACTATCGATTACCAGTGAAGTTAAGTTTGGAGAAGGTGTTGCTGAGAGAGAACCTTTAAATCCGTTTCCTGTTGAAATGTAGCATGCTGCGTCTTTACTGCTCGACATTTTACTTGCTGATGACAAATCAAAATAGAAACTGCTTATAGTGCCACTTTGAATCAAAGCTTTTTTTGTGGTTTTTATTCCTTCATCATCAAATGGAGTTGCCTTTGTTCCAATGTTTGGATCCTCAGTGAAGGAAAGTTTCTTGTCAAATAACTCCTTCCCTATTTTATCTAGAAGTGGAGAAATCTTTTGCTGAACAACCTTTCCATTTAAAATAACAGCAAGGATATCTCCAAATAGACTTGCTACTGCACGAGGAGTGAAAACTATATTGTATCTTTTTGTTTCAATTGAAATTACGTTCCTTGAATAATTCAACTTCTCAAGGATTTTTTTGCTTATTTCTTTCTCGTCGGGAAAATCTTGTAAGTTACTTTTCCCATCGTAAATTCCAAGAAAATCTTCGTCTTGTACCAGTAATGTGCTGAAACTTGCAGAATAGATTGATTTTGCTTTTTTGCCGTGTACTCCATTTGAATTTAAATAAATTGTTTCACCAGAGCCAAGATCAAAACCACCGCTAATAAGAAGATCCTTGTGGAAAGTCTTTAATGAGTCAATGACAGATGTTCCTCTTTCTACGAGAGTTTCAAGAGGAACATCTACTGTAGAATCGTGATTAATCGCAATTCTACAGTCATTTAAATTTTCTTTTGTAAGTTCAAATGTTGCATCTGGACCAAATTCACTTGACTCAATAGCAGATATTACAAGAGAATTTAGTGCATCTGGATCTGTACTGCTGGCAGAGCCGATTTTACCGTTTTTAATTAATCTGACCGCAATACCTTTACTTTGATTACTTTCTAGAGATTTTAATTTATTGTTTTCAAAACTTACAGGATTTTCAGACCAGGATTTTTGTATTACTTCGCAGGAAGATGCGCCATTTTTTTTGGCTAAATCTATAATTTGTTCAAGTTTATTTGTTTCTATGTTTGCAGGATTCATAATATAACTCTTATATGCTAACTTGCATAATTATAAGCAACTTGTTAGTAAAACTCATATAAAAGTTATCTATTAAATTAAAGAGAAAAGGGGTATGAAAAGTCTTTGAGGATCATGTCATTCATAATGACAACCCTGTGGCAAGACCACGTTGAATTACTATGCTGTTTTTTTATCTTCATTAATAGAAAAAAAGGTAAGTCCAAAATCTGAATGTGTTGACACTTGAGCACTAGTTAATCCAGCTTTGTCATCAAAATATAGCGCACCTCTATCATCATGAAATATTCTTAAATCAGAATCTGTAGCTGGAGTGACTTGTAAAACTATTCCATCTTTTGCATTACCTTTTTGTATAAAGTTTTCAACTGTTCCATGTGGCACAGGTTTATAAAAATTAGCAGGATTAAGAACTTGGATTCTCATAATTGAATTCTCCTTTTTTAATTAACAATAATTTTAACTTCTTAAGTTTTATACTACATTGTAAGTATGTAAAAATATTAAAAATTCTTTTTTTATGTTCATCTCTTATAAAAAAAGAATAATAAATTTTACTAGCTTACATTTAACTTACATAAAATTTATGTATAAGAGTAAAGACAGTAGACTGCGTGATGTAACCCCCTAGTGCTCTTCACTATTGTTACTCACAGGGACAGATTTGGTTTATCTGGACGATTATCGAGATTATTTGAGAGAGAATGTTGTCTGATTAAGTTTATTCAAGTGCAAATTTGACAGATGTTAAACTGTTAAATCTATGAAAAAAAGAAGAACTCTAAAAAAATATCTTACCTGTATATTGTTTCTTTTATCTATATTTATATTTGTAGATCAGAAAGGTTTTTCAGAATCTTCTCCCAGTACAATTTTGTTAAGAGAAACCCAGCATTTTGATCTGGAAAGTCCTACTACCATTCCATTTGCTAGTACTCAAGAAGTAATTAATGAAATGAAACAAAATGAATGTGATAAAGGACTTGTATTTCTCTTCAATACTAATAAGCCTATAGAGATTACACCCACACTAAATGGTGTGCTACTTACTCATCAAGAAGTTATGATTGGTGGAACTAATCCTCTTGTAGGTGAATTTGAGCTTGTTACTAGAAGTCCGATAAACATGCAAAAACTAGATCCACAAATGGATGAGCTTGGTATATTCTTTCACTTTGATACTAGTGATGGAAATGCAATTTTTGATGCAGCTTTTAGTCTTAAATCTAATTGTTTCTCACCTTCATCTGGTATGTCTATGTCAGATATGATAGATAATTCTCTTCCTCCAGTCTATTTGCAGGACTCAATGCCAGGACTTATATTAAATGATGAAGCATATTCACTAAGATTATCCTATGCACTAGGATCAGAAGAAGCGGCAAAACATCCTATAGAATTAGAGAAGTTGAGCGGCTTTAATCCTGCTTTCACTTTCTCAGCAACAAGAGCAATTGAATCTTTAATGAGTTCTCTTGTAGAGCTGGAAAATCTAAGAAGTATGTTACAGGAAAGCAATATTATGGTAGGGATGACTTTAATCCAATCAAAATTAGGAGAATGCATAGAAAAAGACAGTGAAGCAATTATGCTTCTTGAAGAAGTAAAAGATAGAACTCCGGGAGTTGAACTTTTAGCAGATGGTGAGTTTACTACTCACATTACAACAGCACAAAGATTAATTTCTGAAGCCATTAGATGTAAAAAAATGGTACAAGGTAAACTGCAAAGAGTTGAACCAAGAGTAGGTCCAAGATAAATAAAATTGGGACTCAGGTACAAAGTGCTAAAATCCTATTTATATTCATAAATGTAAATTAATAGTACACCAAGGTTTAAAATGACAACTAAAGCAACAACCTTTCAAAACTTAGAAATAAACAGACAAGAACAATGGCGATGCTACATTCGTTTGTTTTTTCTAATCATTTTTGCAACGATAATACTAGGGACATTTTGGTTTGGTTCACGTTATCCTCAGCTACTTGAAAAAGCTGCCCACATAAATACATTAACTCCACACTCCTTTATTAACTCATCCGAGTTAATTCCTATGGCAACACAACATACTTTTTGGTCACGTGTGTTTGTATCATTTATTAACTGGATATGGTCAATGCGAATAGGAATGACATTTGGTTTAGCTATGGGGGCATTGCTTCATACACTTTTTGAGTTTTATCCACCAAGATTAACAGGCAATATTTATCTCAACACTCTTAAAGGCATTATGATTGGTGTACCTGCTGGAGTATGTGTAAATTGTGCTGTTCCAGTTGCCTGTGGAATTACCCGCAGTAAAAACAAAATTGAAACAGCTCTCGGCTTTATGTTCAGTTCACCAACATTAAACTTCCTAGTAGTATCAATGGTTTTTACATCACTTCCTTGGGCATTTGGATTAATTCATTACAGTCTTATTGCTTTAATGTTACTCATAATAGTGCCATTATTAGTTTGGTTTTATAAGAGGCAGCAACTTTCGACTCTTGAAGAAACAGGAGCATGTGCAATTGACCTTAAGGATACATTTTGCAAAGAAACAATATTAGAAAGCTTTAATGGCGTACTAAAAACTTATGGTAAAAATCTTTTATCCCTTATTAAGTTTGCAGTACCAATGATGTTGGCAGCTGCTGTTATTAGCTCTTTTGCAGTTGAGTTAATTCCTTTTCAAACTATTTTTGGTCATGTTAGTTTAGCTGGGTTGGTTGTTACAGCACTGGTAACAGTATTACTTCCTGTTCCAATTGCAATGGAGGTATTATTT
>JAHFBE010000050.1:0-10231 GCA_023250205.1 Candidatus Melainabacteria bacterium
TTCCACCTGATGATGAGCTACTTGAGCTTGATGAACTACTGCTACTACTTGACGATGATGAGCTTGAACTGCTTCCACCTGATGATGAGCTACTTGAGCTTGATGAACTACTGCTACTACTTGACGATGAAGAACTTGATCCACTTCCACCTGATGATGAGCTACTTGAGCTTGATGAACTGCTACTTGACGAGCTTGATCCTACTTCAGCAATAATATTTACTCCTTGAATCAGTTGTCCTGCAGAAACATTTACTATTAGTGCATTATTTATATCATCAGTGATTTTTTGATTTGACCCTGTATAAAACCCCTTTGGAACAGGGTTAACAAATGATTGATCATTAATATTTTGTGCATAGGGTCCCACTCTTGACCCTCCAGTAAATCCTCCTGAGATTGGTTCAATTTCAATTCTGTAATTCCCTGGAGGAACAGCAAATAAAGTAAAAGAGCCAGTGTTATTTACAAGATAGTCAGATACACATGATATTGACTCAAGTCTTGGATCATCTAAATTTCTAGCTATAACATTTGCTCCTAAGACCGCTGTTGTTCCATTTGATCTAAAAACCTTACCTTGAATTATTCCATAATTTGTAATCTCAGAACTTTCCGGGTAAAGAGAAGATATTCCTGAAGCATCATCTCTCATAACTTCAAAAAGATCATTTATTGCATAAGGAAACATTAAAGGGGTTGAATCTCTAACATCCTGTGTAGCTCCAGAATCCAATGAATCAATGTTTATCTGAGAATGATCTAATCCAATAGCATGTCCAAATTCATGAATAATAGCTTTCTTAAAAGTATTCAGACTTAGTTCAGGATCGGAAGAGTTATTAACTCCATTTATAAACCTTCCATTAAACAATGCTTCTGACTCAGCAATTTCATATGGATCCCCGACATAGAGAAATGAAGCCCCTGCAAAACCAATAACATGATTTTGAGAACCACTTCCTAAAAGATCTTTCACTACTGCACCATCAGTATCAAAAATAACCGGTGTATATCCAAGTGGTGAATTTCGATTTAATATTGGGGAATAATTAGTAGCATTAACATCAATCCCTATCGATACTGGGCTATCCTGTTGAAAAGTCACTTTTGCACCTTGAACACTTTCCCATTCTGCAAAAAGAGATTCTACAAGTGTAATCGCATCTGAATTTGAAAGAGTACCGAGTGTACCCTGGTCATATCTGTAAACCAATGGCCTTGTACCATAAGTAACCACTTTATTATTTACTACTATTAGCGGACCATTAGCATTCACTTTCCACTGGCTAAAAAGAAGTATTATTAAAAGCAACATTGTTAGCAGTTTTTTCATCTCCTGGATAAACCCTTTACTGCTTTTATAAAATCTTTATACCGAATTGACTTGCCTGAACTAGAACATTCATTGATATAGTCATTTAAAAATTGATCAGTACCAATAGAAATTCTTTTTCGTGTTCTTAAATTCTTTGACAAACCAACATTGTTTAATTTGTTTCTTATATACTCAGATCCACGATTTGAACCTTTTTTTTCTACTTCAAATTTTCCTTGCATGTAGCCGACCGGACTGGTCAAACCAAGTCTGCTATCAGGATATAAAAAGATTACATACTTCTGTCCAATTTCATAACCAGCATCAACAGCAGTTGGTTTCCACTGAGTAAAAGTTATTTTGTCAGTTGTTACCCCTTTAATTGCCTCAGAGACAGTAAAAGTATATTTAACTACTGGAAGATTTGAAGCTGGATCCTTCTCTAAAGATTCAATTGTTTCACAAACTCCGGCAAACACCCTATCTGCAGAATCTGTAATCTCCTCAAGATTTAGTGGAAGAGAGTCAAAAACAAAATTATGCACTGGTTCTACTCTTCTTACATCTGCTTGCGCAAAGCAAGAAGATAGAGTAATAAAACATATTATTAAGGATAGAAATATAGTCCTGAACAAATTAAAAGATTTCTTTAGTAGAAAATTTTTCATAAATTCTATGTTAACAGAGGGATTAAGGCAAATATAACGTCTTTAGATTTTATAAATAATCAGTGTCCATATAGACTATAAAGAGCCAAGTTTTTGAGACTTGATAGTACCTCATAATGAGAAAGATTAACTTTATTTAATATTTCAATACTACAGATTTAAGAGGTTTAAAGCAATTTTATATACTCTAATTGCTCTAGGCCAGTGCTTGCTTCAAATCCTCAATTAAATCATTTGTGTCTTCAATACCAACTGATAGTCTGATTAAATTTTCTACTATTCCAAGTCTTGCTTTATGTTCTGCTGGAACTCCTACATGAGTCATCGTAAATGGATGATTTATAAGTGACTCAACTCCTCCAAGACTTTCAGCAAGAGAAAAAAGCTTTGTAGACTCAATTATTTTTTTCGTAGCTTCTTTATCTCCATTTATTTCAATTGAAATCATTCCACCAAATCCACTCATTTGTTTTTTTGCAAGTTCATGCTGAGGATGAGATTTCAATCCAGGATAATGTACCTTTTTTACCTTAGAGTGTTTTTCTAAGAACTCTGCTATTTTCATAGCATTTTCTTCATGCTTTTTCATTCTAACTGCAAGTGTTTTAATGCCACGCAAAACTAGCCATGAATCAAATGGTCCCGGAGTTCCACCAATTGCATTTTGATAGAATTTTACTTTCTCATAAGTTTCTTTGTTGTTTAAAATAACTGCTCCACCAACAACATCACTGTGTCCCCCCAGATACTTTGTAGTGCTGTGAACTACAATATCTGCTCCAAGATCAAGTGGCTTTTGAAAATATGGACTTGCAAAAGTATTATCAACACATAAAAGCAAATTTTTCGCTTTTGATATCTGACTTATAGCTTTAATGTCACAAAGTCTAAGCATTGGATTTGTAGGAGTTTCAAGCCAGATTAGTTTTGTGTTGGCAGTAATTCCAGATTCAAAGTTTTTTGGATTTCTACCATCTACATAATTAACTTTAATATTAAAATTTGAAAAAACTCTGTCAAATAATCTAATCGTCCCACCATAAAGATCATCTCCTGCAACAATTTCATCTCCTGCTTTTAAAAGGCATAAAACTGTCGTTGTAGCAGCAAGACCAGAAGCAAAACATAATCCATATTTTCCGTTTTCTAACGCTGCTAAAGCTGTTTCAAGAGCAGCTCTCGTAGGATTTCCTGTTCGTGAATACTCATATCCTTTATGCTTTCCAAGTGCTTCCTGGGTGTAAGTAGATGTCTGATAAATAGGAACAATGGTAGATCCTGTAGAAGACTCTGGTTCTTGCCCTACATGAATAGCTTTTGTTTCAAATTCCATTTTTTCCTTATTAAACTTTTGAAAGAGATTTATTTTCTCCTAAGAACTGATCCAGAAGATCAATCTTAGTTAAAAGCCCAAGAGGTTGCTTATCTCTTGTAACAATTATTGCAGAGCTTCCAAGGGCAAATTCTTTAAATGCTTTTTCAGCATCCATAGTTTCATCAAGCTCAGGAAAAGGTCTGTTCATAATCCTTTCTATAGGATCAGATGGATTCACTGTTCTATCAAATATCCCCTGCATAAGAGAAATTTCACTTAAACTTCCAATAAATTTTCCCTCTTTTGTAACAGGCAACTGTGAAATGCTTCTTTCTCTCATAAGCTGGATAGCTTCTTTTGCAGTAGATTTTCTATCTATTGAAAATAACTTATCTGATTGAACCTTATGATGAAGAAGATCTTTAAGGGGGGTTCTATATGGACTATCTTCCAGAAAACCCATTTCTTGAAGCCATTTCTCTGAGTATATTTTGCTTAAGTATGCTCTCCCTGTATCAGGAAGAATTATTACAATGACATCTGTTTCCTTTAAATTTTTTGCAATTCTCAATGCGCCTGCAACAGCAGCCCCCGATGAACCGCCTACTAAAATACCTTCTTTACTTGCAAGTAGTTTGCACATTTCAAAGGCATCTTTGTCTGATACTCTCTCAAAACAATCAATAAGTGACATATTTACATTTCTAGGGATAAAGTCTTCACCAATCCCTTCAATCTTATAAGACTTACTATAATCTCCAGAGTAAATAGAACCCTCTGGATCTATTCCTATTACCTGAACTTTTGGATTTTTTTCTTTTAAATACTTAGCAGTTCCTGAAATAGTCCCGCCTGTACCAACACCTGCTACATAATGAGTAACTTTTCCGTCTGTGTCTTCCCAGATTTCTGGACCAGTAGTTTTATAATGTGCTACTGGGTTATCAGGGTTTTGAAATTGGTTTGGGAGAAATGCTCCTGTAATTTCTGTAGCAAGTCTTTGAGCAACATTGTTATAGCTTTCTGGACTCGAAGTAGCAGTAGTTGGAACTTTAACAACCTCAGCACCATAAGCTCTAATCAAAGAGAATTTTTCCTCACTCATCTTGTCTGGCATAACAAGAATACATCTATAACCCTTTACTGCTGCAACCTGTGCAACACCAACACCTGTGTTTCCACTGGTTGGTTCAATAATTGTTCCACCTGGTTTTAATAAACCATTTTTTTCTGCTTCTTCAATCATTCTTATAGCAGGACGATCTTTTACAGATCCTCCAGGATTAAAGAATTCTGCTTTTACTAATATTAATGGCTTTAAGCCTTTAGTAACTTTTGTAAGCTGAATAAGAGGAGTATGACCGACTGTCTCAAGAATATTCTTTTTATATTTCATGGTAAATAAAATACCATGAAAAGGAAGAAAGGAAATTTGTTGAGACGCGATTAATCGCGTCTCTTATTTACTTTGTAAGCCCATATCCTAAGAAAGCACCATTAGCAGGGTCAATGAAAAGTTCTTTTTGTCCCTGCTCACCTTTTACCTCAATCATCCATACAAGAGTGTCATCTTCTTTTACAAGTTTTGCTTTTTTTACTTTACCCTGATAATGAGAAATAGCAAATTTCTTTGCATGGCCTTTTGATATTGTTGCAAGCTTTTTAAAGTTTTTAATGCCATTTTGTATTATTACTGAGCTTCTTTGTCGGATATTCTCTGTGGCCTGATTTGCTGGCGGATGATAACCACACTGAGCAAGAACCAAATTATTTGAAAGAATAAATAAAATTGAGGTATATAAAAATTTGTTCATGATATTCTCCTGCTTTTTCATATACCTCTAAATCTTTAGCTTTAAACATTGGTTTAGAATTAAACTATGTGCAACGGTGGCATTTATCTTGATATAACAACAAATAAACTAATTAAAGTTTTCTTTCCAATTCCAAATATTGTAATTCCTGTAATCGATGAAAAAGGACTTTATTTTCTATGTCAGTGGGGGCAAAGAGAAAGTGATAAAGAGCTAATCAGAGAACTTCCAATTACTGGTTGGACAAGATTAGAAAGTTTGGAAAAAGAATACTGGAAGAAACATAATCCAAAAAAGGTAATAATTCCATTTAAATCTTTCTTTGAAAAGGATAAAAATGACCCTTTATATCCAAAGAATAAATCTACAGAATTTAAACTAGAAGAAAATAAATCCCTTCAGGGGCTACTAATAGAACATGAAAAGAAAAATCTTGTCTATGTGATAACTAAACCAATTCAAAACTGGATACATGATAGACATCCAGTAGTCGAAGTTAACTAATTAAGACTTTCTGCTTCCTAACTCACGGCTTTGAATCACTGCTAGCGGTACTGTTGGATTTGAATAAGGAACTTTAACTACAGCGGCTGTTTGCTTAGGTGCTCTGCCTTTACCAGCAAAATAAGATCTTCCCTCTCCACTAGGGAGATTATCAAACACCGTAATTTCAGGCTTAAGTAAAACACGTGAAATAATACTCATAAATTTCTCCTTAAATAATTTCTTTATTAACTATGTTGAATATGTTATAGCAACTAATTCTAAAAGTCAAGACAGAGTTAAATTAATTTTATTTAATAGATCTTCTTACTAATGAACCATCTTTACTCTCTTCATTCCTGTTGCTAGCCTATTTAAATAGGCTGTTCTTGAAGCAGAGTCAGAATCACCATAGCTCTGTGCAATAAAAGAAGAAGGTTGAAATTTAGGACCCAGACGTAACGGATCTTTATCTAATTTTTGTTTCTTTGATTCAGCTTTTATTTCTTTACTAAGATCTACACCACTAAGAGCTGCAACTACAGCAATAATTGGTCCAAATGTTGTCATATTTATTCTCCTAAAATAATAAAGCACCTTAGCTTATATAGCTAAACATGGTATTACAGGAGGTTAAAAAAATCAATGGTTAACCAGCGTTCCATTTCTTATGTTTATATAAGGGAATCCTATGCCTGTAACCACTTCTCCACGTTTTTCAAATCTTCTAATCTTTAACAGACTTAAGAGGGTATCTCCCACAGCAGAAGCAGGTAATCTATTACCTCCGAGAATTTCTCCACTATTATTAGTGCGTCCTATAGTTCTGCCACCATCTATTTCATTTTTATCATTACAAATAACTGTCATTCCAAATGCATTAGGCCAGTGATCCCGCCCAGGTCCATGTACATGATGTTCACCACTGAATCCCGGAGTTCTTCCAAATTCAGTTATAATTCCAATAAACACTTTTTCATTAAATCTAATTTCTACATCCTCAATAAGAGCATTTAACGCTTTTGAGAAATTTCCAATGGAAATTTCCATATCTTTCTTTAACCCTAAATGATTGTCATAATTCCCATCATTTGCTACAACAACACGAGCTCCCCCTTTTTCAAGCATTCTTCTTGCAAGAAGTAATTGCTTGCCAATTTTTGTATTCCCATACTGTTCAATAACACGCGCTGGTTCACGTGACAGATCAAATGTCCCACTGAACGGTCCATCTATTAAGCTTCTTGCTTGTCTATATGCTCTACTGTGACGATCCACAGATTCTCCAACAAGTACTTGACCTTGCGTATCGAAAATATCAAGAAGTTCGGCTCTTTGCCTATATCGTTCAATTGGAATTACTGTACTCCCGCTAAATGGATTTGTAAATTCTCCCGTATTAGTATCATAAGCAGAATATACTGTCATTGGTTCATTATGTTTTAATGCCCCCCATGGTTTTTCCCACCCTCGGTTATAACCATGAACATCATTTTCAGTCTGATGAAGAACAACGTAACCAACTTCACCGCGTGCTTCTCTATTTAATAATTCTGCAAAATCTACAAATGGGTTTTTATATACTGCTGGAGAGTAAAAACTCCCTCCTACAATATCTCTCTTAGTAGTTAGTGCAAGTGCAGCTCCACGATCATGATCTCCTTCATCACTATGTAAATTGTTTATAACTACAAAATTTTGTGCATGCCTTGCAAGAGGTTCTAATATTTTAGTAAATCTTATATCTTTTGCACTAGTAGCTATAGTAGGGAATGGAGAATTAGGCTTAGGATCAAAAGTATCAAAGTTACTCAGCCCACCTTGCATATATATAATGATCATTTTATGACCGGGATCTCTACCATCAGGAGTAGTAAACCTAAGTGCATAAGGAGGAACTCCACTTGCCCCAGCTGCTTTTGAACTACTTGGAAGCACAGTATCCAAAACCGTTGCTGCCGCTGCTGCTCCTCCTACCTGTAAAAACCTTCTTCTAGTTAGAAAGTTAGCATTAGAAAACCCATTATTAGCATTAATTGAAGGCATAAAATCCTATCCAAAGATCTCTTATTCTTATTTTTTTAACGACTGTTAGTCATTGTATTTTATAAAATACAAAATTGCAACATAGCTTACAAACTCAATACATTCTTACAATCAAGAGCTTTATATTCAGAAAGTCTTCACTTAATCTCTTCTATTGGAATATCTAAAATCTCATACTGCTCACAATCTCTATGATTATAATGCCACCGAATTTCCCTACCGCTGATTTTAGCAGAGACTAAAATCAGCTTTGTTTTTGATTTACTACACTAATTCGTTTCTCGATGTTCAGACTTTCGCTTTCGGAAAGTCTTCACTTAATCTCTTCTATTGGAATATCTAAAATCTCATACTGCTCACAATCTCTATGATTATAATGCCACCATTCATACTCATAAACAGTGAAATTGTGTTTTTGCATTTGCTTAATCAAATAATCTCTTTTAGATCGCTCTTCACCAGTCCCTCCCATATAAGAAGGATAAGCAGCATCCGAAAAAGTATCATATTCACTTGGCATTTTAATCTCTTTACCACTTTTTAAATTATATAAGGTCAAATCTACAGCACAACCTCTATTATGAATAGAACCAACTTTTGGATCAGCAACAAATTTTCTTTGCTCTTGTGGAGTTTCATCCCAAAAAAGTTTAGTTATAGACCATGGACGATACCCATCAAAAACCAATAGTCCATATCCATCTTTGTTAATTTCTTTATTTACTTTAATTAAATCTTCTGCAACCGGTTTTTGTAAAAAAGCTTTTGCTATTTTATAAACAGGTCTATTTAGAAAATTGTTCTTTGTAACATATCGAATATCCAACTTAATCGTAGGATCAAGTTTAATTATTTCTACAAGTTCATTAGCTCTAATAGTTTTTTCTTTTGCAACAACTGACATATTTATATTTAACATCATAACTAATAAACAAATCAAAAAGGTTTTTAATTTCATTATTCTTGAGTCATTAAGTTAAATTTGATTATTGAGTTTTGTTAGGCTCAAAAGTTATTTGAAAATCTTTCCCTAAAGTATTTTTTAGAAACTTTGTTAATTCTCTTCTTGGAAGATCTCTTGAATAAATTTGTGCTGGTGCAATAACTACTATAGTTTTTTCTGTTTTACCAAAGTCTAAAGTTAATTTACCTTTGTCTATAGCAGTAGCTATTAATTTAATAGGAGGATCCGGATTTTGAGAAAAATGGGTTTGAATTTTTTGTAAAAGCTCTTCCAGGTTAATTTTAGACGCTGCTCCATTTGCTGTTATAGCGGATGCTCCCACAATTACAGCAGGAATAAGACTTGCTTTCATAGTAAATCTCCTTAAATTTATTAATTAAGATTCAATGTAAAGCATTCGTTTCATTAAGTCAAGAAAATACAAAATTAAGCATGCTTAACCTTTATCAAAAATTCCAAGAGGAATGGTTCAGTTTAAGTAGGGTCCAGTTTTAACTCTTCCCATTCTCTGAAAACTTCTTAACCAGTTCCATAATTTCTATAGGAACTGCCAGTACCACTGTGTTTGATGCAGTTGGTCCAAGCCCGTCTATTGTCTGAAGTGTTCTAAGCTGCATAGCACCTGGGCTTATGTGCATTGTTCTTGCTGCATCAGCTAGATTTAACGCTGCCATTTTGTCCCCTTCTGCTTTTGTAATAGTTGCTCTCTTTTCTCTTTCTGCTGAAGCCTGACGAGACATCATTTTCTTTAAATCTTCTGGGACATCAATGTCTTGAATCTTTATACCTTTTACTTCTAATCCCCATTCTTTTGATTCTTTCTCTACATTTGATTCTATAGACCTTCCAATCTGCTCACGTTCAGCAAGAATTTCATCAAATGTCATACCCCCCATTACATCTCTAAGTGCTGCCTGTGCGTACTGAGATATAGCATAAGAATAATTTTGAACTTTAACTACTGCAGCTTCTGGATTTGAAACCAGGAAATATAAAACTCCGTTTATTGAGACCGGCACATTATCTTTTGTGATTACCTGCTGCTTTGGAATATCCATAGTTAGAATTCTGGTATCAATCATTCTAATTTCATCAATAAGCGGAATTATAAAAAATATTCCAGGACCTTGTATAGAACTATATTTCCCCAATCTGAACACAACTGCTTTTTCCCATTGTGCTGCAATTTTTATCCCAGAAGAAATAAATATTGCTATTACTGCAATAAAACCAAAAATCACAGTTCCAAGGATTGGTGACGAAAGCATAAACTGAGAAGTAAAAAGAAAACCTAAACCTGTGATAACAAAGAAAATAATCATTGAGATGTAGTTTGTAATGAGTGGCATATGAACTCCTTTTTTGATCCACTTAATTATATAGTAATCCTCAGAAACTTTGTAACCAAGTCCCTGTTTTCTCAAGCCGAGCGGACACTTTTTTGCGTAGTTGAGATAGGCGAAACAAGCAAAAAAATTTGTCCGCGGCAAGAGCTTGAGAAAATTAGATAATGAAAGTGTTACGTAACTTTAGAGAAATGCTATATATCTCTACTTAAATTTAAGGTTATTCTTCTACATATCCACCATAAATTCCATTTGAAAAAACTCTTATTCTTCGAAC
>JAHFBE010000050.1:10241-14005 GCA_023250205.1 Candidatus Melainabacteria bacterium
GCCCTGGAGCAGCCGGACATCGGTTTCGTCGGCGGCGATGGCGAACTCTTGTCTCTTCTTGCCGGCGTTGTTCGCGGCTTCGATGGTGATGGACTTGCCGGGTTCGTAGGCGACGACATCGCCTAATTTTTTTAACTAACATTCCAAGCTCTGATTTCATCATAAATCTTGTATAGCCATGCCCCAAAAATGCCTGATTTGTGCTCTCAGCAATAAAAGCAAAAATATTTTTAGGTTGAAATTCTAATGGAGGGCTAACATGAAATTCACTACGAAGGGAATATGCTACCTTTTCCCTATCTTTTAAAGAGTTTATCTTTTCACTATTCAAATGAGCCAGGACAAGAGGTTCTCCTTCTTTAGGGGTAACTCCAAATGATTTATAATGTGCAGAATAAAAATCTAAATCATTTGGTATTGCAAAATTAGCGCTCTCTTCTTTTTTTCTAAAAAGTCTTATTTGAAGAATCCACAATCTGTACTGCTCATCAATGCAATATTCTATCTGGAAAGTATATTCTTTGGGAATTAACCCACTATCTTTTATTTCCTTATACAAATCAACCAGGATATCGACTTCTTTATCAGCAAGATAATCAGTGTGTCTACTTTTATCCGTTATTACCGAAGAAACAACTGAATCCCAGCTTTTCTTTTCAGTTTCAATAATAAAAGTACCTTCATTTGAGGGATGTTGAATTACATAACCACCAGTATCAGATTCTTTGTAATCCTGAACTAACAATCCTATATTCCCATCAAATTCAATCTCAGTTTCCCATTTTAAATGTGATTTAACTTCATTTGTCCTTGCCCTATCCAAAATAATCGGAGCATTTAATAGAACATATTTTTTTGAATGAGTTTGTATAGTATCAAGAACATCTACCACACCACAAAAATCATTTATGGCTTCTTGTTCACCAGAAGAATATCCTTCAACAAATGATGTACACCCACGCAGGATTTTTTCGCTATTTGAAGATTCTATGCTTTTTAAAAAATTCTCAAGTTTTGCTGGATCACTAGCAGAAGCAGCATCAATAAACTCACCATCAGGAATATATTCTGCAACTTTTGGAAGTTTCTGTTTGGCGAACCTTGCAAAACCTGCTTTACCACCACCATAAGCCAAGCATTGCCTTGCATAATTATCTTGAAAATTTAGATCGGTGAATTTGGTTCTTATCATTTTATTTATGATTAAATCTTATTTAATCCATCTTTTTTTATCAATAGATGACATAATTAAATCTGTTTAATCTAAGCAATGGAAAAAGAAATACACACATTTAAACTCGACCCTTTTCAAGAAGACGCCATCACTGCTCTAAAAAAAGGTATAAGCGTAGTAGTTAGTGCACCCACAGGTGCAGGGAAAACTGCTATTGCTGAATATGTTATTGATGAAGCACTTAAAACAAAAGAACGAGTTTTTTATACCACTCCCCTAAAAGCACTAAGTAATCAAAAATTCCATGACTTCCAAAAGAAATACGGACAGGAAAATGTCGGAATTGTTACCGGTGACACTTCATTTAATCGAGATGCACAAATAATCGTTATGACTACTGAGATCTATAGAAACATGCTTTATGGAACTATCTTAGGATCTGTAGATGAAAATTTAAAACATCTAAGATATTTAGTCCTGGATGAATGCCATTATATGAATGATCCTGATCGTGGAACTGTCTGGGAAGAAAGTATCATTTACTCTCCGCCTAATCTCCAGATACTTGCACTCTCAGCTACTATTGCAAATGCAAAAGACCTTGCCGAATGGATTTCACGGGTACACAGTCAAACTGAATTAATTGAAACATTTTTTAGACCAGTTCCTCTTAGATTTTTTTATTTTTCCGAAACACACTTATCCCCTCTCCTTACTACAAACAATCAATTAAACCCTCAGCTAAAAGAACATAAAGATTCCTTTAAAGCCCATCAACAAAAATTTCGTGATATGAAAAGGCGAGATGAAACAAAAAGAGAAGGAACTATTGCCGATTTAGTAAATGAGTTGCATAAAAGAGGGCTTGTTCCTGCAATTTACTTTGTGTTTTCCAGAAAAGGTTGCGAGCTTGCTCTAAAAGAAGCACAAAAACTTGGATTTGGATTATTAACCCTGGAAGAAAGAAAAGTACTGTCAGAGTTAATTCAGGAAACCACTTATGGAAACGAATATTTATTTAAGCACAAACACTTAGGAGCTCTATATCAAGGAATGGCTGTTCATCATGCAGGATTATTACCACAATGGAAATCAATTGTTGAAAGCCTTTTCAGTAAAGGTTTGATAAAAGTGGTCTTTGCTACAGAAACTCTTGCTGCAGGAATCAATATGCCTGCAAAAACCACCATCATAAGTAATCTTGGAAAACGCGGGGACTCTGGTCATCAAAATTTATCCAGCAACCAATTTTTACAAATGTCTGGTCGTGCAGGAAGAAGAGGAATGGATACTGTAGGAAATGTAGTAATTAAAGAAACTATTGATCATTCTGCTGCATTTGCTGCAAAAATAGCCACTTCTCCTCCTGAGCCTCTTGTAAGTCAATTTACTCCAAACTATTCAATGGTTTTAAATCTTCTTCAAAATCATTCGGTAGAACAAATAAGAGATCTTTTAAGTAAAAGCTTTGGACAATATCTCTTAAATAAAGACCTAACAAACTTTACTGAAGAAAAGAAATCTCTGGAAAATGAGATCAAAGAATTGTCAAATTATCCATGTCCCGATCCTAATAATCCCGGAGACATAAAGATTTTTAGAAAACAGGAAGAAAAGATTAAAGAAACAAGAAGATTAATATCAATCCTTGAAAAACAAAAAAACCCTGAGCTCGTGGGCTATAAAGAAACTCTCAAAGGACAAATGAAAGAACATGAAGGATTCCCCTGTTTTCCGTGCAAGAAAAAAGATGATTGTTTTAAGGCTGAAAAAAGGGCAAGGAAGCTAGAGTTAAGGCTAAAAGAAGTAAGCAAAAGTGTAGATCAAATTGAACATTATTATTGGAATGAATTTTTAAAGCTAAGAAATATTCTTGACAAGCTTGAGTATTTAAAAAACAATGTGCCTACTGACAAAGGGATAATGTCAGCTGCCTTAAGAGGAGAAAACATTGTACTAATTTCTGAAGTACTGTTAAATTGTGATTTTTCTAAATTATCGCCCGGAGAATTTGCCGCTGTTATTTGTTCTTTAGCTGTAGATGAATCCCGCCCTAGAACCTTTACTAAAGCAAGAGCCTCATATCATGTAGATGATGTTTTCATGTTAATGCAAAAAATTACCCGCAATCTTATAAAACTCCAAAGAGACGGTGGGGTAGAAGTCTCCGCAAATATAAATCCGCTTCTTGCAGGATTAATTCAGCTATGGTGTAAAGAAGAAACAAAATGGGAAGATTTACTTAGAATGACCAATCTCGATGAAGGAGATATTGTTCGCGCATCTAGAAGAACAATAGATCTTTTACGGCATATTAAAAACGCCCCATCCCTGGATCCTAAAATAATCAATCTTGCAAAAGAAGCATTTAAGTTAATGGATAAAGAGCCAGTGAAAGAAGTAGTTTAGTCTTCTTTATTCAAGCCACCAAGCCATGTATCAATCATTGCTTTTGCCTGAATAAAAGATACCCTGCGGTAAGACCCATATGTGCCAGGATACAAAGATTGCTTGAGAGCATTTGATACACGTCATTGCGAGGAGACACGAAGTGTCGACGCGGCAATCTCATTTTGCAATACTGTTTATG
>JAHFBE010000051.1 GCA_023250205.1 Candidatus Melainabacteria bacterium
GAAATGGATCCACTATAGAAAACAGTGAAACAAAAGATCCTACAAAGAATAAAAGCATTTCATTCATGGGAAATTAATTTTAACATATGTCATTGCGAGGCATGAAATGCCGAAGCAATACCGATCTAACTTGCGTAAATAGTTTGGGATTGCCACGCCTCATTTTATTCGGCTCGCAATGACAGTTACCCGGAATAATTAACATACCCGTTGTATATCTATTTGTTCTGAAACTCCTTCACACTAGGATTTCTCACCCTCACAACTGTCTAAAAGCAAGTTATACTAAAGAGCATGAAAGAAGCGCCTGAAAAAGAAACTTTACAATCCTTTGGTGATATGACTCCTGAAGACTTTAAGAAATATGGCTATCAGGCTATTGATTGGATTGCTGAGTATATGAAAAATATTGAATCCTATCCCGTTTTATCACAGGTACAACCTAGTGAAATTAAAAACAAATTGCCAAAATCAGCACCAAAACAAGGTATAGAATTTGAAGATATCTTAAATGATTTTAAAAAAACAATTGTCCCAGGAATAACTCACTGGAATAGTCCAAACTTTTTTGCATATTTTCCTGTTACTGCTTCAGGTCCTGGGATATTAGGTGAGCTTTTATGTGCAGCTTTAAATGTAAACGGAATGCTCTGGAAAACTTCTCCATCTGTAACTGAGCTTGAAGAAGTTTCCCTTTCATGGCTTAGACAAATGATAGGAATAAAAGATGATTTCTTTGGCATCATTTATGACACAGCATCTATATCTACTATGCACGCCATAGCAGCAGCAAGAGAAGCATTGAATTTAAAAATAAGAGAAAAAGGCATGGCTGGAAGAAAAGATTTGCTTCCACTAAGACTATATACTTCTTCTGAAGCTCATTCATCAGTAGAAAAAGCAGCAATAACACTTGGGATAGGTCAGGAAGGTGTCAGAAAAGTAGCTGTGGATGATAGCTGCCAAATGGATATAAAAGCTCTTGTAAATCTTATAGAAGAAGATATTAAAGAAGGTTGTATTCCATTCTGTGTAGTTGCTACTGTTGGAACCACCTCTACAACTGCAATTGATCCTGTAGGATTAATATCAGATATTTGTAAAAAGTACAAAATGTGGCTTCATGTTGACTCTGCTTATGGAGGTTCTGCAGCTATTGTTCCTGAGATGAAATATATTATTGACGGCTGGAAAGATGCAGACTCAATAGTAGTAAACCCACACAAATGGTTCTTTACTCCTATTGATATAAGTGTTTTATATTGCAAAAGACCTGAAATATTAAAACGTGCATTTAGCCTAATCCCTGAATATTTAAAAACAAATAATGACAATGATGTTACAAATCTTATGGACTATGGAATCCAGCTTGGAAGACGGTTTAGAGCATTAAAACTATGGATGATAATGTCTTACTTTGGTCAGGAAGGTTTAATAAACAGAATAAGAGAACACATAAGAATTGCAAGAGAATTAAAAAACTGGATAGATAAAAACAAAGACTATAGTGCACTTCAAGTAGCATTTAGTACAGTCTGTTTCAGATATTTGCCAAGAGACTTAAAAGAGCAGGTACAAAAAGATAATAGCAAAGAAGAAATTGTACATAACTATTTAAATGATTTAAATGAAAAGATAATGAACTCTGTAAACTCTACAGGCAAGATTTATATTTCACATACAAAAGTTCAGGACAATCTTAATCTCAGGCTTTCTATAACAAATATAAAAACTACAGAAGAGCATGTTAAACAAGCATGGATATTGATACAAAAGCATGCAGAAAAAATTGATTCTGAGATGAGGAAAGGATTACAGATTAAGTAAGCTGACTCACATACAGATAGCCCTGTTCAGAATCTTGCAATGTCCTTAAGTTATGAATTTGCTTAATATGATTATTGCCAAGAATACAAATCACTGGGTTTTCACTTGTTGCATCTTTTCTATATTGTTTTATTGTTTTAACCATTTGATCATCTCTATAAGGTTGAACTTCATCAGAATAATTAGATAGCATTTTTCTTCCTCTGGGATCCAGTTTTCTAGTAACATTATCAAGCTCTTGTTCAGTCAAATCACAGCCAACCATTTTAAAACCAAGTTCTTGAGATAACTCCTTCAATATGCTTGGAGGATGAGCCCCCATTAAGAGTTCCGTTCTAGCAAATTTTCTATTGTTTTGCTTTTCAAGATTTCCTGTGTGTGGATTATAAATAAATCCATTTAAAAATTCATGTAATATAAATTGTGGATCAATAAACCTTATAAATTGAGATTGAACTGGTCTTTGAGCTTTTTTCTTAGAATGATCTTCACCAAATATTATAAGATTAGGTCTTTCTCCATATTGCTCAACTTTATAACCAAGTCCCTGCCAATAGTTAACAAATTCTTCTAGTGATTTAGGTTGAGATTGCTTAGATTCTATAGAGCCAGTTCCTAGCAAACTACTACTTAAAACCTTTTTGTCATCGGGTATTTTCATAACCTTTTCTTATATAAGGGCTATGTATAAAAGGATTTTACATTAATTTTTTTTAATTTGCAGATCTATGCAAGATTATTAGTATATCTTCCACTTTACAGTCTGTTCTCTGTCTTCCTCTGCTCCCTGAGTTAATTTCCAGGATTTAGAGTTATTTTTACTTACATCTCTTAATTCTTTGCCATTTACTGGATGCCATTTAAAATTTACAAGAAGATATTGCGGATCTTGTTGTGTAATTATAACTTCTCTAAATGCATTTGGCCATTGGACTACAGCAGGACCACTGTTATGTATTTTGTTTTTAATCTTTATTAACTTCGCTGCATGATAATGCCCACTAAATACCGCTATTACATTCTTATGACTTTCTACAATTTCTTGAAGTCTTGTTCTGCCGGGCTCAAGAATAAAATGATCTTTACTTTTAAATGGTTCTATTACCGGGAAGTGCAAAGCAATAATTACATATTTATCCTCGCTTGCTTTAAGTTCATCTTCTAACCAATTCAGTTGCTCATCATCAACCTGCCCCTGTGGTGTAACAACCTTTTCAGTAGTCCCATCCAGACAAATAATTGTAAATTTATCATTTGGAGAGAAGGAATAATAAGCCATATTCTCAGTAAAGCTTATTGGTGTTTTCATTTTTCTAAACTTTCTAATGTAACCTCTTTTACCAAGACCACCATTTACACTTACATCATGATTTCCAAGAAGCACATACCACGGGTATTTAGAAGTTTCAATTATATCTGTGTACTTATCAACAATCTTTTTTTCTGGTTGATCTACCTGATCTCCGGTAGACAAAACAAAATCTAGATTTTTTATTTCATTTATTTGATTTATTGCATCAGTTAAAAGCTTTTCAGAACTTCCTAATAGTCTCTCTCCATCTTTCGCAATGGATTTTTGAAGATGGGTATCAGTAATTTGTACAAAGTGTAAAAGCGGCTTTGGTTCATTAGCTCTGACTATAGTAAAAAAATTAACTGTTAAAGTTAAAACTAAAGCAATAATACAAAAACGTTTATTTGTTTTCAACATATATCCTCTTATAAATTTATTAGCTATGCAGTGACTGCTTCACCAAATGAAACAGACATTGCTCGCTCAAGCCTTTCTCCTACAGGTTTCCAATCTATGTTTGTTACAAAAGCATCCAGATATTTTTTTCTATCTGTTCCATAATCAATCATATATGCATGTTCATATACATCAAGTACAAGAATAGGAAAAACCATTGTAGGGACTAACTGATTATGTTGATCAAGTCCATAGACATTTAATCTTCCTGTTCTATAGTTAAATGCAAGCAGTGACCAGCCTCTCATGACTTTACCTACTGCTTTAAGATGTCCCATAAGAATCTGTAAATTACCAAAATCACGATTTATCATCTTTTTTAGATTTCCATTTGGTTCTTTTTGAGATCCTCCTAAATTACCAAAATACAACTCATGTAAGACTGAACCGTTTAACATAAATGTCTGATCAACATGCCAGGCTCTGTATTCTGTAGGATTTGCTTGATCTGGATCAAAGCTTTTAATTTTTGCCTCAAACTCATTTATTTTATTTATATAGTTCTCATATAGCCCAAAGTGTGCTTTTAGCTGAGAATCACTAATACCTTTTAATCCTCCAAGAAGATTATCGTATTTTTTAGCAATATATTTTTGGATCGGTGGGAATAACTTACCATTTCCTATACCACCTGAAGAATCTTTACCTGCAGCAAGTACTGAATTTGGAATTAATGCTGCTGCTGTACTTAAAATACCAAGTTTTAAAAAATTTCTTCTATCTAATATTGATGATTCTTTTTGTTCATTCATGACTGCACCCCTTATTAATCAATAACCATTATAAGTTCTAAAAGCAATACGTAGAATCTATACACTTTATTTGTATACACTTTTAAGCTTTTATAATGTCATTCTGAGGCGAAGTCAAAGAATCTCACAAACCAGATAGCGCTCATGTGAGATTTTTCAGTCGCTTTCCGCTAAAGCGGACCCGCCTATGGCGGGCACTCCTTCAGAATTACATGAAGCTCAACTTCTGTGACACACTTGTTCAATTACCGTATAATTTCTATTATGAAAGTTTTAGTAATTGGCAGCGGCGGAAGAGAACATGCAATTTGCTGGAAGTTGCATCAAAGTTCGCATGTTACTCATTTATTTTGTGCACCAGGAAATGCTGGTATTGCTGAAATTGCAACATGTACACCAATTCAACCTTCAGATATACAGAGACTTGCAGAATTTGCAATCGTACAAAAAATCGATCTGACAATTGCAAGTATGGATGAATGCCTTGCAAAGGGAATCGTTGATTATTTTAAGAAAAAAGGCTTAAGAATTTTTGGTCCAACACAAAATGCATCTAAACTTGAGTGGTCAAAATACTTTGCAAAAGAATTTATGCTACGGCATAATATTCCAACAGCATCATACGCCTGTTTTGAACAAAGAGACTTTGCCCTTGCCTATGCAAAATCACAGAAGCCTCCAATTGTCGTTAAAGCCGACGGACTTGCTCTGGGTAAAGGTGTAACTGTGGCTAAATCATTTGAAGAAGCAAAAATTGCAATTCACAATTGCTTTGACGGAAAACATGGGGAAGCAGGACAAAAAATAGTTATTGAAGAATTTATGGCTGGACAGGAAGTTTCTATTTTTGCAATCACTGATGGGAAAAATGTTGTTACTCTTGTCCCTGCCCAAGATTATAAAAGGTTATATGACGGTGACTTAGGACCAAACACTGGTGGCATGGGTGCTTACGCTCCTGTCCCATTTATGACCCCTGAATTAATTGGTCAGGTAAAAGAAGAAATAATAATTCCTACTATTAAAGGAATGGAAAAAGAAGGATACCCATATCAGGGGGTACTTTATTGTGGATTAATGATGGGAGAAGATAAAAAATTAAAAGTTGTTGAATTTAATTCAAGATTTGGTGATCCAGAGACACAAGTTGTTTTACCTCTTTTAGATGAAGATTTGTTTGAGATTTGCTGGGCTGTAACAGAAGGAGATCTTGGGAAATACAAAGAAGGATTACACAGATTAGGTGGCGCTGCTCTTTGTGTTGTAATAGCTTCAGGCGGTTATCCCGAAAATTATCAAAAAGGAATAACAATAGATTTTTCTAAACTAAATGAGCCTGTAGAAGTAGTTAGCGGAAAAAACCCCCAAACACTTGAAGCAATTCTTCGTGCAAAGGGAATTATTTTCCATGCAGGAACTGCACGCGATACTGATGGCAAACTAGTTTCAAATGGCGGAAGAGTGCTTGGAGTAACAGCACTTGCTGACAGTCTTTTAGATGCACAAGTATTAGCTTATAAATTATGTGAAAGGATTGAATTTGAAGGTAAATATTACCGTAAAGATATCGGTGACAAAGGGATGATTTAAAAAAATCTGGCAATTAAAAATAAATCAATTAAAAGAAGGTTAAAAAAACAATCCCCCTGTGAGAGCTCTATCACAGGGGGATTGATCCTTAACTTTTTGACCTAACTTCTGATACAGGGCTATCAGAAATGCGACCTTACTATTTACTACCTACTTGGTTAACCTGCGGTTAACTTTTCCGCGCTTTTTTGAGTCAATTTTTGTTGCCCACTTTTATTTGGTAACCACTCGGATACTTATAGATTACACAAATAAAGAAAAAAATTCAAGAGACTTTGTACCTATAAAAAATTATTCCTATTTAATATTTCAAACAGTCTATCCCTTAGTTTGAATATATGCTGATTTTTTAATTTTGTTAACAAAGATTTACAAAGCTTAAGATGAGTTGGTTAATAACTTTTAACCTCTACCTGGTTTTGCTCTTGATACATAAGTAACAAGATTAAACTGAGATCCAACATTATCTTTTCTTTTTACGCTTACTGTTATCTCTTTTAAACCAGTATCCTGTGAAGGTTCAGTAGGATATTCATCTGGCACTTTAGAAGTTTTTGGATCTACATATCTTACTGCTACTCTAACTAAAAAAGGACCTGCTGCTTTTATAGTAGACATTCCTTCTATACTGCCAAATGCATCTAACTCAGGATCATAATATCTAAGCGCTCTTAATTTTTCTGATTCATTTTGCATTAGATTTACTGCCTGATTTTGCATTTGTATCCTTACATTTTTTTGGATTATATATGGAAATAGTGCAACGATTCCTGATAACGCAGTAGTAATAATTACTATGCATACCATTAGTTCAATCATTGATTGTCCGCTCTCTGATCTCATGGTTTTGATGATAACAGAGAACTTATGCATGAAGCAAGAGGCATGAAACACAAAAACTTCTATCCTCCTTCATGTTTCATGTTTCATACTTCATCTTTTTGTTATTCTATTTATTTATGAATCCAAAGTTTACTCACGTAGCTCTTTTAGTTAATGATGTAGATGCAACTGCAGATTTTTATATTAAATATTGTAGATTAAAAGTATTAAACCGAAGAATAGATCCAAACACCGGCTATCGCGGAATATGGCTAGGACAGGACACAAAATTTGTAATTGTTGCATTTGAAAGTGAAAAAAAACCAATCCAGTCAATTTCAAAACCTTTTAACCATTTTGGATTTTCCTTTGATTCAAAGGACGAGGTTGATAAAATTTCAGAAATCGCAAAAGAAGAAAAATTATTAAACTATGGTCCGGTTTATATGGATGCTGAAATCGGATATATATGTGAAATTTTAGACCCTGATGGAAATTCTGTAGAGTTTAGTTTTGGACAAAAGCTAGGTTGATACTTTCTCTTTTGTAGGCTCTTCAATTTTCAGGCTTTCGATAGAAACAGGCTTTCTCATAACCATCCATGTCTGGAGTGCTTGGATTATTCCACTAACCACAAAGTATAAAAGAACCCCTGCAGGTACAGGGAATAAAAGAGTCATTGTCCCAACCATAACAGGCATAATACTCTGCATTGTTTTTTGCATTTCTGCTTGTTTTGTATCAGATGGTGGTGGGGCAGAATGAGAAGTAACCTTTCCAGACAGCCAGATTGTTAGTGAAAATAACATTACTAATATCACTACATCTATATTAAGCTTCCTAGTCAATGGATCAATTGCTCCGGTTTTCCCAAGTCCATTTATAAATAAAAATCTTTCTGCTTCAGAACTACCAGGCAAAATTGCATTTAAGAAAAGCTTGCCGGGAGTTTTTGTTTTAAGAGTAACGCTATTGTCAGAATTTATAATCAAGTCTGCTACTGAAGTTAAATCTTTATTTGACATTGAACCAGGAGTAAATAACCCTTTATCTGAAAGCTCCCACTTTACATTATTTGTTATTCCATTTACATTTCCTTCAAGAGTATAAATCTTATAAGCAATTTCTTTTTGAGCTGGTATTTTCACTTCTCCAGGATGTAGAACCAATCTGCCCTTATGTCCATCTTTTCCAACAAAAATTGTAGGTTTTGATGAACCTTGTATCTGTTCATTTAATGACTGATTTTGCTCTAATATTTGAACTGGGACTGTAATTGCTACTGGTTTAAATGGTGAACCATTAAATGCCCAGAAAAGTGCAATTAGAATAGGCAATTGAAACAACATAGGAAAACAGCCACCTAAAGGATTTACTTTATATGTCTGATAGAACGCCATCATATCTTTTTGGAAATCTTCCTGAGCTTCTTTTAATTTTGCAGGCTTATCTTTATATCTTTCTTTCTGTTGATTAAATCTGTCTTGGAGAATTTTAATTTTGGGTTGAAGAGCCTGCATCTTTTGCATTGATTGGGTCTGATGCTTGGTAAGAGGGTATAAAACCGCTTTTACAATAATGGTTACTACAATAATTGCCCAGCCATAACTTCCAAGTGAGTTTTTGAAGAACTCAAGCATTGGAAGAATAAAGTGATAAGTAAGTAAGCTAATGTCCATAATTACCTCTAATGTTTAGCATTTTAAAAATCTTTTTAGTGAGAACTTGCTCCCGCATATTAGGCCATGTATTTTTAAAGATTCCAAGAAATAATCAGAACAACTGGGATAAAATCTACATTGCAATAAATTTAGAATTGATCTTAGAGATCGAGTTCTCTGCCATAACTTAACAAAAAATGAAATTAATGTATAAAACATAGAATAAACTTTTGCAAACATAGATCTAATTAGAATTGCTTGTTTTCTAATTTGGTTAAGAGATTCTTCATTGAATCATTTATCTGCTTAAATGTAGCATTTTTTATATTTGGATTTGCTATCCAGATTAAGACTGATATTTTTTTTAATTTGTTATTATTAGCAAATCTATCTCTAAAAGACCTATATGACATCCTCATTCTACGCTTTATTAAATTCCTTTTATTAGCTTTTTTTTCTACTTTAGTTCCAACAATAAATGCTGTTTTGGGTAATTGTATTTCCTGATCATTCTTCTTTTTAAACAAATAATACAGTAGTAACAAATCCGAACTTAACTTTTGCCCATTTTTCTTTCCAATATTAAAAGCAACATTAAATAGGTATCTTTCCTTGAGTCTTTCATTTTTTGGAAGCATTTCTTTCTCTTATAGCACAAGACAAGCTTGTGTTTTCCTCTTAAAGTACCTAACGTTAAATAGGCTTTACCAAGTAAATTGGATAAAGCCTATAAGTTATGAATACGTTATTTATAAAACTATAACCCTAAATATAGAGTAACTTTCCATTATTTCTTCCTGGAAGGCGCTAGTCTTTTTCGTCCTTTATGTCTTCTTCTTCTTAAAACGTTTCTTCCATCTTTAGATTTTAGCCTTGCTCTAAAGCCACTGGTTTTAATTTTTTTTCTACTTGATCCGCCTAATGTTCTCTTCATAAATTAATTTCTTTCTAATTCATTTGACCTAAATATTTATAACACAAGTTGGCTAATATTTTTTGTTTTACACAATATATCTTATTTTAATTTTGAATTATCAACTCTCTATTATTAATTCGTATCATGTTAAGCTCTTTAGTCCAATTTAAAAATTTATTTTTAGCTGGATTAGCTTTAAGAAAACCAGGGTTCTTTAATATGAATAATGAAATTGAAAACATCTGGAATCTTGTTCAAGGCCATCTTTCAAAAGAAATGAAAGGCCCAAGTTTTCAGACATGGATCAAGCCTTCAAGATTAATAGAAGTCACTGATCACAAAGCTGTTATTGCAGTAAAAAATGATTTCAATAAAAACTTCTTAAAGCAATGCTATTTAGATAAAATTATCTCCGCACTTGAAAAAGTAGTTAAAAGAAAAATTAATGTAGAGATTGTAGTAAAACCTGATTTAAAACTGAATGAGTTTATCTCTTCTATTGCCTCTTTAGAAGATCAAAAAATCATACAACCCGGAAATCAAAGAGAGGGTAGAGGATTTTCAGATCATACATTCAGATATAAAACTAACTTAAATCCATCCTATACATTTGAAAGTTTCGTAGTTGGTTCTAATAACCAGTTTTGTCATGCTGCAGCTCTTGCTATCTCCGAATCCAAAAGCGAACAATATAATCCATTATTTATTTATGGGGGAGTTGGACTTGGTAAAACTCACCTTGCACATGCAATTGCAAATTATGCTCTGGAACAAGATCAAACTAAAAACATAAAATATTTAAGTTCTGAATCATTTACTAACGAACTCATCCACTCAATAAAATCAAATAATATGGGCAGTTTTCGGGAAAAATACAGAAAAGTCGATTTACTAATGATTGATGATATTCAGTTTCTTGCCGGGAAAGAAGCTACTCAGGAAGAATTTTTTCATACATTTAATACTCTTAGAGAAAACGGAAAACAAATTATTTTAACTTCAGACAGACCCCCTTCATCTTTATCATCCATTGCTGACAGATTAAGGAGTCGATTTGAAGGTGGACTAATTGCTGATATCCAGGCCCCTGATCTAGAAACAAGGATTGCAATTTTAATGTTAAAAGCAAATGATTTAGGTATAGATTTACCTATAGAAGTAGCTGAATATATTGCTGTTGTATTTCCAAACAATATAAGAGAACTTGAAGGAGCACTAAAGAGAGTTCATGCTTATCTTTCATTTACACAGGAATCTTTAAATTTACAAAATGTACAAAGAGTTTTAATATCCTCAAGTGATTCCTGCGGAAAACCATCTCCTGAAACAGTAATTAAAACAATTGCTTCTTTTTATAATGTTTCTTATGAAGGCTTAATAAGCACAAAAAGATCCTCTGATTTAACAAGACCTCGACATATCGCTATTTACATGCTTCATGATTTTTATAAACTTAGCTTCCCAAGAATTGGGGAATTATTATCTAACCGTACACACAGCTCAGCAATATATGCTTATCAACAAATAAAGAAAAAGCTTATAAAAGATCAGGCTTTTTCAGAACAAGTTAATTCTTTAAGAGGATTAATTGAAAGAAGAAGGTAAATTTAGCTAATTTTTGTATTACCTTAAATTAATACTTACACATAAAAAGACTTATAATCTACTACTAAGAAACCATTTAACAAAGGAGATTTTTTATGACTACCACTCAACAACAATTACACAGTTCAGTAGTAAAGTTTCTAAGTTCTGCACCAAAGAAAATGTTAATAAACGGTCAGTTTGTAGCAAGCAAATCAGGAAAAACTTTTGACACAGTAAATCCTGCTACCGGTGAAACCATTGTAAAAGTATATGAGGCTGACAAAGAAGATATTGAACTTGCTGTTAAAGCAGCAAGAACTGCATTTGAAGGTCCTTGGAAAAAAGTTACTCCTTATCAAAGACAACAGCTTTTACTAAAAGTAGCAGACTTAATAGAAAAAAATGCGGAAGAGTTTGCACAGTTAGAAACACTTGATAATGGAAAACCCATTAATGAATCAAAGCATGTAGATATTCCAGTTACTGTTGAGCATTTTAGGTACTATGCAGGATGGGCTACAAAGATTCATGGAGAAACTCTTCCTGTATCTTGTGGAAATTATCTTACATATACACTGCGTGAGCCTGTAGGCGTAGTTGGTCAAATAATCCCATGGAATTTTCCTCTTCTTATGGCAGCATGGAAAATCGCAGCAGCTATTGCTGCGGGAAATTGCGTAGTGTTAAAGCCAGCTGAACAAACTCCTCTTACTGCTTTAAGACTCGGTGAAATATTTATGGAAGCCGGGTTTCCTGCAGGAGTAGTAAATATTTGTCCTGGTTTTGGTGAAACTGCAGGTGCTGCACTTTCAAGCCATATGGATGTTGATAAAGTTGCATTTACAGGAGAATACACTACCGGTAGAAAAATCATTGAGGCTTCAACAGGAAATCTAAAGAGAGTTTCACTTGAGCTTGGCGGTAAATCACCAAACATTATATTCACCGATGGTGATATTGATGCAGCACTTAAAGGATGCATGGGAAGTGTATTCTTTAATCAAGGACAGGTTTGCTGTGCCGGGACAAGACTCTTTGTTGAAAGTAAGATTTACGATGATTTCGTAAATAAACTTTCTGACAAAGTTAAGAAAATTAAACTTGGACATGGTTTAAACACTGATACACAAATGGGACCACTTGTAAGCGAAGATCAACTAAAGAGAGTTACAGGCTACCTTGATATTGGTAAAAAAGAAGGTGCTAAACCTCTCTGTGGTGGAGGAAGAGCTAACGATGGAGATTTATCCAAAGGGTACTTTGTCCAGCCAACTGTATTTGCTAACGTAAACAATAAAATGAGAGTTGCACAGGAAGAAATTTTTGGACCAGTTGTAAGTGCAATTCCATTTAAAGACGTTAACGATGCAGTGTTTCAGGGAAATGAAACTACTTACGGACTTGCAGCAGGTGTTTGGACCAATGATCTAAAGAAAGCTCATTCAGTTGCCAGAGCTCTAAAAGCAGGTACTGTCTGGGTTAACTGCTATAACGTCTTTGATCCATGCACTCCTTTTGGTGGTTACAAACAAAGTGGTTATGGACGCGAGGGCGGCTCTCATGCTCTTGAACTCTATACACAAGTAAAGAGTGTATTTGTTAATCTGGACTAGTTTAACAAACTCATTAACTAACAAAGGCACGATTAATCGTGCCTTTGTGCTTTTATAGCTAAAATATCTTTTTCTTACAAAGTTCATACTTTACATTTACTAGAAAACCATAAAAATAGTTTTTCTATCCTGTATCATCTTTAAAAAACCAAAGTAATACCTTGTTTCTCTAGTTAAAAACTAGGGCTCTTTGTTATTTATATTTAGGAGTTTATATGGCTCAAAGGATCGGAAAAGATCTAGACAGATTCCACAAGATTGTTCGTGGAAAAATAAAAACTGATCTTGGGAAATATATGTCCCATGGAGAAATGATTGGGAAAAAAGGAAATGATTTAGTAAGAATACCTCTCCCTAGAATTGACTTACCTAATTTTCAGTATGGACAAAAAGGAAGTGGCGGTGTAGGACAGGGGGATGGAGATCCTGGACAACCTTTAGGACCTTCTCAAGGACAAGGAGAGGGCGGCGCAGGAAGTGGAGGTGGTGGAGAACATGTTCTTGAAGTTGAATTAACATATGAAGAGCTTGCACAAATTCTTGCAGAAAAATTAGGACTGCCTGCTCTTGAACCAAAACAACAGGGAGAAATAAAAGAATATAAGGATAAATATACAGGAATAAGAACAACGGGTCCAGAATCTTTAAGACACAATAAAAGAACTTTTAAGAAAGCTCTAAAAAGAGAAATCATACAAGGAACGTATGATCCCACTAACCCAAAAATCATTCCAATTAAAGGAGATAAGATATATAAAGCTGGTAAACCTGTACCACTCCCTCAGACTCAGGCAGCAGTTATTCACATGATGGATGTTTCAGGCTCAATGTCTGATGAACTAAAAGATCTGGTTCGAACTGAATTCTGGTGGATTGATTTGTGGATTAAACATAACTATAAAAATGTTGAAAACATTTACATAATTCACGATGATACTGCACAAGAAGTAGATGAAGAGACTTTTTATCACACAAAAGAAAGTGGTGGTACTAAAATTTCATCAGCTATCAAAAAAACAAATGAACTTATAGATAAAAAATATAATCCTGACAGCTGGAATATCTATGCCCTGTATAGAGGAGATGGAGACAACTTTAGCGACGATAATCCTATTGCTATTACAGACATT
>JAHFBE010000052.1 GCA_023250205.1 Candidatus Melainabacteria bacterium
TGGGTCTTTTGTAATTGTTTATTACTGCCGCCTGAGCAAGTGAAAATAATGCATCAAGGCATGAAATATTATAAGCAAGTTCACGAATTATTGGGCTAAAGTTTTTTACTTTTTCTCTAATTTGGCAAAATATTTCATATTCCAGAGATTTAATCTTTTGTTCTGCATGAAGAGCTTTTTGTTCAAACTCTTTTAATTCATTTGTAATAAATCTGGAAGAGTTGACCATTGTTTGTTTGCAGATATAGTCAGGAGGAACGAGAGATAAATTCCCTTTACTTATTTCAATGAAGTATCCAAATGTTCTGTTAAATCCCACTTTAAGATTTTTGATTCCGCTTCTTTCCCGTTCAATTGCTTCAAATGATTTCAAATAACTATCACCATTTTGCATTATTTCTTTTAGTTGTTTAACTTCTTTATTAAATGTGGGTTTGATTAAGTTTCCCTCTGTAAGAATGTTTGAAGGACTATCAACGATTGCATTCTCAATAATTTGAATAACTTCAATTATTTCTTTTGGATAATTTATAACTTTTTGTATAAAAGGAGACTTTAGATTTTTAAGTACAATGGAAAGAGAAGGAACTTCCATTAATGATTCTTTTAGTGCTACCAGCTCTTTTGCGTTTATTGCAGATGCACTGAGGCGTGAACTTATTCTCTCCAGGTCAAATATTTTTTCAAGGGATTTTGTGATTTCGATAACAAGATGTTTGTTGCTAATTAACTCTTCAATAGAATTTAATCTCAGGTTTATTAGATTTAAGTCTAAAAGCGGTTGTTCTATCCAGGAGCGTAATCTCCTTTTTCCCATCTGGGTCTTTGTATAATCTATTGCCCAAAGAAGTGAGCCTCCTGTTGATTTATCTTTAGTACTTTCAGTAAGTTCAAGGTTTTTTCTTGTGATTTTGTCCAGACTTAAGAAGGAGTCTATTTTATATGGAATGATCTTTTCAAAACTTGGTCTTTCCTGTAATTGCGTTCTATCTATATAAGCCAGGATTGCTCCACTGGATATTAGTCCAAGGCTTAGTTCTTCACTGCTTAAGCTTTCTATGGTTTGAATCTTTAATTCATCTTTTATTCTTTTTGTTGCATAATCCTTGTTGAAATATTCGTTTTCTAATCCAGTGCAAAACCAGTTTTCTTTTATTATGCTCTCAATTTCAAGATTTTTTTCTTTTACTACTTGATTCTCTGATTTTTTAAATGTTGTTTGTACAAGAAGTTCTGACGGAACGGTTCTATTTAGTTCTGATATAAGCTGATCAAGAGTAAGCTCGGTAAAGTAAAACTCTCCACATGATATATCTGCATATGCGAATCCGTATAGATCTCGCCTCTTATCCTTATAAACTGAAGCTATAAAATTGTTCTTTGTTTGAGGTAGCCAGTCCATTTCAAGAACAGTACCTGGTGTAAGTAATTTAGTGACCTCTCTTTTTACGATCCCTTTTGCTAAAGCAGGATCTTCCATTTGCTCGCAAATGGCAACCTTAAATCCTTTATCTAAAAGTCTTGAGACATAGTTAATTACTGCTTTTGCAGGGACCCCAGCCATGGGAATCCTCCCTCCGGGATAACTTGTCTCTGCTCTACCAGTTAAAGTTAATTCTAATTCTTTTGAAATTGTTTTTGCATCTTCAAAAAATGTTTCATAGAAATCACCAACTCTAAAAAAAAGAAGTACATCCAGATCGTATTTGTATTTAGTTTCAAGGAACTGCCTCATGAGAGGTGTGAAATGTTCCGGATTGTGAGGCCATTGTATTTGTTCTTCTGTAATTTCTTTTTCAATTAGTTGGATATTCATAATATAAGGTGTAAACTTTTACTTTCTAAATTATAATAAAATAAGACTTTAAGGACCAGCCATAAACATTAAATAGCTAGTGTTTTTGATTAAGAGGATTAAGAAAATTAAACTATTGTCTGATAAAAATCAATTCTGTAGTGAGTCGGTATTAATACTTTATGCTTTACTGCTCAGTTGTTTACTTATATCTTGTGGAAAAAACACTCATTCACATCAGTATGCTATGCCTCCAGTTGAAGTAGAAACAATTACTATCTCTCTTTCTACAAAAGCAAAAATTATTGAATCTGTGGGTGAGCTAGTTAGCCCGCAGACAACTGAAGTTAGTTCAGAAAATATGGGAAAGATAGTTTATTTAAATATTCCAGAAGGAAAAGAAGTTGGTGTCGGGCATATTTTAGCGAGAATTGATGATAGTACTACACAAGCTGATATAAAAGTTGCAAATGCAAAATTAAAAAATGCAGGTGAAAATTATAAAAGAATGGAAACTCTTAAAAATGAAGGTGCAATATCTCAACAAGCACTTGATAATGCTCTTGAAGTTTTGCAAACAGCTGAGGGAGAGGCAGAAAAAGCTGAGTCAGTAGAAATTAAAACGACGATAGCTGCGCCATTTTCCGGTGTTCTCAGTCTGAGAAAAATCAGTCTTGGAGAATTTATTGATTCTGGAGATCCTATAGTCAGGATAAGTCAGATTAATCCTTTGCATTTAGTCTTTAGTCTTCCAGAGCAGTATGCTTCGCAGATAAAAATTGATCAAAGTATTAACTTTATGGTAAGTGATTCTTCTAAAGACTATTCTGCAAAAATATCAGCAATTGATCCGTATATTGATCCAGCTAGCAGAATGATTCAGATAAAAGCAATTGTTTCAAATCCAAACAAAGAGTTGCTGCCTGGTAGATTCACAACTGTTAGTCTTGAAGTGGGGAAAATTGAAAATGCTATTTTAATTCCTCAAGAAGCATTGATTCAAGAGGGTGATAAAAAAAGTGTGGCCGTCGTTGATAAAGACAACACAGTTATATTTAAAGAGGTAAGTATAAGTAGATGGGATCAGAATTCAATATTCATTTCAGATGGACTTATCAATGGAGATGTGGTTATTACATCAGGACATCAAAAAGTTCATTCTGGAAGTAAAGTGATTCCAAAAGAATCTAACTCAATACACAATCAAATACTTGATAAAAAAAATCCTCAATAACAAAGCCTATGCTAATCTCAGAGCTATCAATAAAAAGACCAGTACTATCTATAGTCCTTAATTTGTTAATTATGATTGCTGGTGTTGTTGCATATAGAGCCCTTCCTGTCCGTGAATACCCAGATGTAGAAACACCCATTGTTTCTATAAAAACTACTTATATTGGAGCAAGTTCTGAAACTATTGAATCGTCTGTAACACAGCCATTGGAAGAAGTGCTAAATGGAATTGATGGTATTAAATCTATTTCCTCTACGAGTTCAACAGGTGTAAGTACTATAAATATTGAATTTATTCCTTCAAGAGATCTTGATCTTGCTGCTACTGATGTAAATAATGTTGTTCAAAGTGCATTAGGTAAAATCCCCCAGTCTGCTGATAAACCAATAATTTCAAAGGCTCAGGCAAACTCTGGGGCTATTATTTGGCTGGTGCTTCTTGGAGATAACTATAGCCCAGAAGATTTAAGTGATATTGCAGATCGTACTGTAAAAACTCCTCTTCAGGTTTTACCTGGAGTTGGTTCTATAATCATTGGCGGTCAAAGAAAATATGCTATGAGGGTATGGCTTGATCCGGAAAAAATGGCTTCACATGGTGTGGACGCAAGTGATGTTAGAAACACTATTTTAAAAAGCAATCTTTTGCTTCCTGCTGGAAAAATTGAAGGTGAGACGAGAAAGTTTAATGTCTATGCAAATGCTCAGATTTCAGATCCAAAAGTTTTTTCTAATCTTGTGATTAAAAATCAAAATGGAATGTTGGTGAGAATTAAAGACATTGGTGGTGTAGAACTTGGTTCCGCAGACTACAACACAATTACAAGGTTCAATGGGAAGAGAGTTGTAGGTGTAGGTGTAATAAAACAGTCTAAAGCAAATGAACTCAAGGTTGCTGAAGAAGTAAAAGCAATTTTGCCAGAAATAAGACAATCACTTCCTAAAGATATCTCTCTTGAAATAGCTGTAGATAATTCAAAGTTTGTAAGAGAATCTCTAAAGGAAGTAACAATTACAATATTTATTGCAGTTCTTCTAGTTGTAATGGTAACTTTTCTTTTTCTTAGGGCAATTTCTCCAACGATCATTATTGCTTTGGCAATTCCTTCTTCGATTATTGGTCATTTTGCAGGGTTAAAGGTTTTGGATTATTCAATTAATGTTATTACTTTGTTGGCACTTGTTCTTGCTATTGGTCTTGTTGTAGATGATGCAATAGTGGTCTTAGAAAACATATATAGGCATCAGGAAAAAGGTGAAAATAAATTAAATGCCGCTATAAATGGCTCTAAGGAAATTGTTTTTCCTGTAATTGCTACGACGGTCTCACTAGTTGCAATATTTATCCCACTCTCTCAATTTACTGGTTATACCGGAAGATTGTTTAAAGAATTTGCAATGGGAATTGCCCTAAGTGTGGCGCTCTCTGGTTTTGTAGCACTTACTTTAACACCTACCCTCTGCTCTATCTATTTAAACTACACATCAAAACATGGAAAAATCTATCGATTTTTGGAAAACGTTTTAAATAATTTAAATAAATTATATGAAAAAGGCTTGAAATGGACTTTAAATAATTCATTAACTATATTGGTTTTTGTGACTTTCATAACGATAGGTATTATAGGACTTTTTATTGCTATTCCAAAAACTTCTATACCTGTGGAAGATCGAGGGATGTTTCTGACAATTATAAAAGCTCCAGAGGGTTCAACGTTAGCCTATACAAATAAAACACAAGTAGAAGTAGAAAAAGAAGTATCAGTAATTCCTGAAGTTGTTGGATATTTCTCTGCAATAGGACTTGCTATTGGTGGTCCGCCAAATACCAGTAATGGTCTTGTTTTTGCAAGGTTAACCGACTGGAGTGAAAGAAAAAGAAAGCAACAGGTAATAGTTCAGAACCTTTTTAGTAAAGTAGTTGCTTTGCCTGGTGCACTTGTCTTTGCTTTGAATCCCCCTTCACTGGGACAAAATGCAACCAGTAAGGATGTCCAATTTATAATCAAAAGTTCTTCAAACAACTTGCAGGAACTTGCAAATGTTAGCAATATTATTTTAAATAAAGTTCGTCAAGTCCCCGGATTAATAAATGCAGATAGTGATTTACTGATAAGTACACCTCAGATTGATATTTTGTTTGATAGGGATCGTGCAGCTGATTTGGGTGTACCAATTTCAGAAATCTTAAACTGTTTGCAAACTTTATTCTCTGAAGGAAGAGTAAATGATTTTGTCCTTCGTGATAAGCAATATGATGTAATTACTGCCTTGTTACCAAAATACAGAAGTATTCCAGAACAAATTAATCATGTCTATGTCCATGGCAAGGATGGAAAAATGATTCCGTTAGGTAGTTTCTTAAAAGTGGTAACAAAAATTGCACCTGCTCAGATAAATCACTATAACCTTCAGCGTTCAGTGACAATCAGTGCTACTTTAGCTCCTGGATTTCCTCTGGGGAAAGCATTAAATGAGATTAGTAAAATAGCAAAAGAACAACTACCATCTGGATATACTACTGCTCTTGGCGGTGCTTCAAGAGAATTTACTGAGACTTCTGCTGAAATATATTTCATGTTTGCAATTGCTCTTATATTTATTTATTTTGTTCTTGCAGGATTGTTTGAAAGTTTTATTCATCCATTTACAATTTTATTTAGTGTTCCGCTGGCAGTATTTGGAGCACTTTTAACTTTGCTTGTTACAGGCGATACTTTTAATTTATATAGTGCAATAGGAATAATATTATTGATTGGACTTGTTACCAAAAATGCAATTCTAATAGTTGAGTATATTAATCAGAGCAGAGTAAAAGGAAATGATTTATTATCAGCTGTAATGGAAGGTTGTAAAGTTCGTTTTAGACCAATTCTTATGACAAGTACCACTATGATTCTTGGGGCATTGCCACTTGTTTTTGCAAGTGGAGCTGGTGCTGAAAGCCGTCATCCAATGGGACTTGCAATTGTTGGTGGACTTTTATTCTCGACAATATTTACTCTCTTTGTTGTTCCAGTTGTTTACATATTAATGGTAAACATTGCTGAAAGATTTAATATAGCTACTGTTCATAAAACATAATTTATTGATTACTTTTCGTTAAGCTTTCAACACTTATTAAGCCTAAGCTATGCAGAAGATTTGCCTGTGCATTGTTGTAGTCAACGATTGCATTAACTTTAGAACTAAGCGCTCCAGAATATTGTTTTTGTGCATTTAACAGTTCTGTATTTATTCCTACTCCATTTTCTAATCTTATTTTTGCTAGTCGAAGAGCTTCAGTTGCAGCATTCACACGTTTCTCTGCTACTCCTAATAATTTTTCTGTTGTTTGAGCTCTCAGATATGAAGAGCGTACTTCTTGCTCAACCTGTTGTTTTAATTTATCTACATTTGTACTGTAAAGTTTTGCCTGGTTTCGTGCCTGATTGATTTTAGATATTGTGGTTAATCCTAAACCTTCTCCAAGATTCCAGCCAACCTGAACACCAATAAATCTACTTACCATAAGAGAGTCGTCTATGCTAGCTGCATATGGTTTTCCTGCTCCTTTTACGACATTTGATACTGAACTTATATCATTTGTTTGGTATAAGTATGGGGACTGATTAAAGTCTCTCCCTCTGTTTACCATTTGTACTGCTGGGTTACCGTTATCATCAAGTAAAATTGCATCTGGTGTAACCCCTACAGTTTTTGTTCTGTGGAAAAACACGCGTCCGGTTCCACCATACTGACCGTAAAGGTTTGCATTTGGTAAAAATCCTGAATATGCGGCAGAAATATAATTTTTTTGTGCTTTGTATTCTAATTGTGCTTTTTTAATCTCAGATCTGTTATCAAATGATATTTTAATTATTTCACCAATTGGCTTATCTAAATTAAAGAGTTCTCTAACTGTCAAATCATCTTGCTTTGGTTTAATATGTGTACCTTGTTCAAGATTTAAAAGCCTTGATAAGCTAATGGCGGCTTCTCTGAAATTTATTTGCTGTGCTATAAACAATTGTTCTTGTTCTGCCAATTGAGCTTCTGATTGTAAAACATCAAATTTTGTACCAGCACCTTGCTTTTCAAGACTTTGATTTAGCTCATAGACTGACTTTGCTTCTTCGTATGACTTTGCTAATACATCAAGCTGAGCCTGCTCCTTTAAAAGTTGGTTATATGCTTTTGTTACCAACAATAAAATATCTTTCATTGATGCCGAAAGATTCTCTTTTGAAGATTTTAATATTTTATTTGCAGCAAGTGTATTAAAGAATCCCATTCCTCCTTGAAAAAATGGATAGTCAAATCTCATAAAAGCATTTGCATTGCTTGTCTGGGTCATTATGGGAAAAATCCCGCCAACTAAAAAGGTTCCGTCAAATCTTTGATCAGATCCTCCCAGGCTGTAATTTGGCAAGTAGTGAGATAAATTTTCCCAGTATTTCCATTTATTGATATCGGTTTGATATTTTGTAAGTTCTATGTCTAGATTTTGAGCAATGGCAAAATTCAATGCTTGTTCTAGATTTAATTCAAGTGGAATATCTATCCTTGCCTCAAGTTTAATTGGTATACCATATTCGGATGATTTAAAAATATCATCTACAGGGGTTAATTTTATTTCTGTTGAATCATCCTCTATGTTTGATAAAGTTTCACTTGAATAAGTTGGGATAAAATTTAATAAAAAAAACAAGAAAAAAGTCTAATGTAAGGTATGTACACCTTTTTTCAACGATTGTTTAAGCTATGGCCTTTAGTACTACTTGCAGCAATTGCAATTATTGCTAATTCAATCTGGCTAAACTCAGTACCTAAAAACATAATTCTTTCAAATAGTATTGAAGCAAAGGATGTAGAAGTTAGTTCAAAAGTTAATGGCAGGGTGTCAGAAATATTTATCAAAGAAGGTGAACAGATTAAAACCGGACAAAGCTTATTAATTCTTGAAGGTGATGAAATTAAAGCCCAGTTAGAACAAGCTAAAGCAAGTCTTAAAAAGTCTGAGTCAGAGCTATTAGATCTAAAAAAAGGCTCTCGTCCTCAGGAAGTTACTCAGGCTGAAGCAAACACTGCAATGGCACAAGCTTTACTGGAAGAGTCTAAAGCAAAATATGGTAATGATCTTGTTGATTTTAATAGAATGGAAGGATTGTATAAGAAAGGTGCAATTTCTGAACAGTCGTTTAATAAATATAAAACTCAAAAAAATGTCAGTAAAAATGATGTAAGAAATTATGAGGAAGAGCTTATTAAAGCAAAGGAAAATGAAAGTTTAGTAAAAGAAGGCCCCAGAGCAGATCGGGTTGAAGCTCTTAAATCGCAAGTGGAATTTGATAAGGCTAAAGTAAAAGAATTAATCAAATACAATGATGAGTTAACTGTTATATCTCCTTTGGATGGAGAGATAAGTAGTTTTGATTTGAAAGTGGGTGAAGTTATTATGGCATTTCAAACACTTTTAACGGTTACAGATTTAAGTGACATGTATGTAAGAATTTATATCCCAGGAAACAAGCTTTCAATAATAAAACTAAATCAAAAAGTAAAAATTAAGGCAGATAGTTTTCCTGAAAAATATTTTGATGGTTACATAAGTTACATTGGTGCTCAGGCAGAATATACTCCCAGAAATGTACAAACTCCAGAAGAAAGAACAAAGCTTGTTTATCCTGTAAAGATTGAAATAACTAACAAAGAAAATAAACTAAGAGATGGTATGTATGTTACTGTTGAGCTTCAAGAAAAATGAGTAATGAAATTGCAATTAAAACGACAGATCTAACAAAAGAATTCTCTGCTAAAAGAGTCGTTAACAATTTAAATATTGAAATAAGTAAAGGTGAAATTTTTGGTTTCTTAGGACCAAATGGTTCAGGTAAATCTACTACTATAAAAATGCTCTGTGGTCTTATTGTGCCTACTTCCGGTACTGCAACAATTAATGGCAGAAGTGTTATTAATGAATCAGAGCAGATTAGAAAAGAAATTGGCTATATGTCTCAAAAATTTAGCTTATATGATGATTTAACCTGTTGGCAAAACTTAAAATTTTATAGTCAGATTTATAACGTGGGTAGTGAAAATGAGCAGAATAATAGAATCTATGAACTTATGAACCTTACAAATATTACAGCAGAGAAAGATAAACAGGTTGCTAAGTTGTCTGGTGGATATAAGCAGCGATTGGCTTTTGCATGTTCAATGGTTCATAAACCAAAAGTCATTTTTCTTGATGAACCAACTGCTGGAATAGATCCCGTTGCAAGGAAGGAAATGTGGGGGTTGTTTTTTAATCTCATAAAAGATGGTTTAACTTTATTTGTGACGACACACTATATGGATGAAGCTGAGCGATGTTCAAAGCTTGGATATATATATGATGGGAATCTGGTCGCTTATGGATTGACTTCTAAGTTAGCATCATCAAGGGAAGCTTTAGAAGATTTATTTGTTAAAGTAAGCAAGGGGCAGCATGTTTAAAAACAACTCATTCTTTTGGGGAATTAAAGCAATAATTTCTAAAGAGATTATTCATATATTAAATGACAGGCTTACTCTATCTCTTGCACTTTTAATTCCAGCCATTCAATTAATTATTTATGGATTTGCAATTGATATGGATGTTAAACATATTAAAACTGCTGTTCTTGACTTTGATAAAACTAATTATTCCAGAGTTATTGTAGAGAAGCTCCGGAACTCTCAGTACTTTAATATTAAATATTTTTCGGAAAGTGAAGAAGAACTTTCATCAAATATTGTTGATGGAAAAGTGAAAGTTGGCTTTATTATTCCAAAGAATTTTCAATCTGATGTCTTATTAACAAATCCTACTCAAATTCAGATATTGGTTGATGGTTCTGACTCCTCTATAGCTCAACAGGCTTCAAATACTGGGAGTTTGATTATTCAAAACTTTAGCTTGATGACTCTTGAAAAGAAGATTGGAATAAGTACGAATTTTATAGAACCCAGAACCAGAGTATTATTTAATCCTGATTTGAAGAGTGCTAACTTTATGATTCCAGGATTACTAGGGGTCATTATGCAAATTATTACAACTTTTCTTACAGCTCTTGCAATAGTGAGAGAGAAAGAAAAAGGAACTCTGGAACAGCTTATGGTTACACCTGTTGGTCATGGGGCGTTGTTAATTGGGAAATTGATTCCTTATGCAGTTATAGGAATATTGCAATTTACTATTGTAATTGTAGTGATGACACTTCTGTTTAAAGTCCCAATTCATGGGAGCTTTTTATTACTTTGTATACTGTCAATGTTATTTCTTTTCACAAGTCTATCAATTGGATTATTTATTTCTACGCATGCAGAAAACTTTTCGCAAACACAGCAGTTGCTTCAGCTAATTATTATTCCTTCGATCTTATTGAGTGGATTTATATTTCCAAGAGAAAATATGCCATTCATTATGTATATAATTGGATATTTTATTCCACTTACATATTTCTTGGAAATCTTAAGAGGGATTATATTACGTGGAGCTGGCTTTATGAGCTTGCTGCATAACATTATTCCACTAACACTGTATGGAGTGTTAGTTTTAGCTTATGCAGTAAGACGTTTTAAGAAACAAATTGCTTAGTTAATATCGTAGGAAAGAGAAACTCTACTGATTGAACCTTTTGAATTGACAGCTTCTAGGACAAAAGTATGAAACCCTTTATCTGTACTAGAAGGTTTCCATGAGAAATTTGCTTCTACTCGATTAGATGCTTTTTCATCTTTTTTAATATCTAGTTTAGAAGAAGAAGGGACACCATATGAGCTGACTTTTAAGGTTTCTTTTGGTTCACGATCAAACATTAGTATTTTTACGTTAATTTCAGTACCTGTTTTTACCTTATCAATGAAAACTTTTTGATATGATTCTCTTTCTTTACCAGATATTAAAATGATTGGTGGAATATCTTGAGGTACTTGTGCTGGTGGTGTCATTTGTGGAACTGGCGGAGGAGAAGTTGGAGTTTGAGCATATGAAAAGTGTTGAAAACTAAAAAAAGTTATAAGGATTAAACTAAAAACAAATTTTTTGTACATAAAAATATTCTCCCTTTGATTATTAGCTAGAGTCTTAATTTCTTCTACTATTATAATGGTTCTATTCTAAGTTTTTTAAACAGATCTTTATCTTCATTAATGTTAGGGTTGTCCGTAGTAAGCAATCTTTCTCCCATAAATATACTGTTAGCACCTGCTATAAATGCTAATGCTTGAAGTTCTTGACTCATTTCCAATCTTCCTGCAGATAACCTAACTTTTGCCTTTGGCATTAAAATTCTCGAAGTTGCTATTGAACGGATAATTTCAAAAGGATCTATAGCTTCGACTGAATCTAATAGCGTACCTTTTACTTTTACGAGTACATTGATTGGTACAGATTCTGGTTGTGGATTTAAATTAGCTAAAGTTTTAATTAGACTAATTCTATCAATCTGACTTTCTCCAAGTCCTAAAATGCCACCACAACAAACCTGAATACCAGCATTGGAAACGTGTTCAATTGTATTTAAGCGATCCTCATAAGTTCTTGTGGTAATAATTTCTTTATAGAATTCAGGAGAAGTGTCTAAATTGTGATTATATGCAGTAAGTCCAGCTTTTTTCAGTTTAATTGCTTGCTCCTGCGTTAGCATTCCAAGAGTACAGCAAACCTCCATTTTTAATTTTGCAACCTCTTCTACTATTTCTAGAACATTTTCAAATTCATTGTTTGTTGGAGCATTTCTCCAGGCAGCTCCCATACAAAATCTTGTGGCACCGTTTTCTTTTGCTTTTGTAGCTTGTTCTAAAACTATATCTTTTGACAGGAGTTTATATTTTTCAACTTCAGTTTCATGTCTTGAACTTTGAGGGCAGTATTTACAATCTTCCGGGCAGTTTCCACTTTTTATATTACTTAGAGTACATAGTTGTACTTTATTTAATGGTTGGTTTTGACGATGTATGGACTGAGCCTTGAAAATAAGATCTAAAAAAGGTAGATTATAAATATTGCTTACTTCTTCCAGTGAGTGTTTTTCTGTCTTTGTTGATGCTGTTTTCATTTGGTTTTCTGTCAAAGTATAATCTACAAATTTGATTTTTAGTTTGTCTGCAAAGGAATCTTTTAATTTTATGCCAGCATCTTTGAAATTTATATATTTTCCTGATAATTTTTGAATTATGTCAAGTTTAATTGAACCATGTTGTAAAACATATTCTTTTTTTCTATATTGAGCACTACCAATAACCTTTATATCATTAACTACAATATCCGCCTCAGTTTTTGAATTAAAGCAATCAAATTGTTTAGAGTAATTATTTGATGAGTAGCCAATAACTCCTTTTAAATCATATTGAGCTAAAAAAAGAATAAGAGCTTCTCCGATTTCATGATAAAGCTGCTTAACTTTATATCCGTAATTTATGAGAACAGAATAAGTTAATTCCTCATTAGGAAGCCCATGTTTAACAGCTTGTCCACCGGTGGCTCTTTTTACAATTATGTAATCCTTTGGAATATCAATTAAGTCTTGGTTTGCACCAATGGATATAGTTGGTTTGTCCCATCCATAAATTCGGAGAATTGGCTGACTTACTATATTATTTGATATTAGATCTAATAAGTAGTTGTCACACGACATGTTGAAAATACCGTTATTTACTCCACTATTAATGAATAGCCAGTTTGATGGAATCTTACTTCCTAAATTTAAATTTTCTTTTTTCAAGTTTTTGTAGTTCTTTCTCGCTTAACTTACCAAGATTACTGTCTGGCGATAAGGAAAATACCTTTTCGAGATTATAAATAGCCTCTTTTTTGTTGCTTAAAAGCAAATTGAGAATGCCTGAATGATAGTATGCCTCAATGTAGTCGTCTTTAAGTTCAATGGCTTTATTAAAACTTGCAAGCGCTTGTTCTATGTCGTTGTCTTTTTCATAAGTTATTCCAAGGTTGTAGTGTGCTTCGTAATTACTTGGATTGGTTTTGATTATATTGTTAAATTGTTCGATGGCTTCATTGGATTTATTTGATGAGGTGTATATTCGCCCTAATAAGTTACTTGAAATCAATAATAAATTGTTTTCCTGGTTATTAATTGTAATATCTGCTATTAGAGATATAAGTAGATTTTGAGACTGCTCATAATCTGCTTTGTCAAAGTATAGTTTTGCCAGATTATATCTTGCTGGATAAAAGTTATTATTCTTTGATATTAGTTCTTTATATAGCTCTTCAGCTTGTTGAATATTCCCATCTATATTTTTTTCGACAGCGCTGTTGTATAGTTCTTTTAAAGATTCAAGCTCAGGATCGGTGGATTCTCCTTGTGGAGGAGATTCTTGTTGTACTTCCTGGGTCTGTGATTTCTCTGTTTCTGGTATTTGTTTGATTGATTCATTAAAAGATATGGATATTATATTGCCCTTTGTGGAAGCTACCTTGGGGA
>JAHFBE010000078.1 GCA_023250205.1 Candidatus Melainabacteria bacterium
AATTTGTTTACACTACTTACAATTTCTCTTACTCTCTTTGTCATTTCAGGCTGAGGAGTAACAGATGTAATGTAATTACCAACACCAATGCCATTAGCACCCATAGAAATTGCAAGTGGGGCAGTAGTAGGGCTAATGCCACTTGCAGTAATGATGTTTGCATTTGGGAAGATTTTTCTAAGTTCTAAGGTATTTGTTAATGTTGAAGCTGCTTTTAAGATATCAAGATAGCTTTGATCTCTTCTTTCAGTATCAGGTGAATCAGGAGCAAATCCTTCTGTTTGTAAAATATCTACACCTAGATTTGCCAACTCTTTTGCAAGTTTTATTTGATTTCCAACTTCCATTGTTGCAGGAATTGTACAGCAAATTAAAGTATCTTTTGGAACTGATTTTTTTACAAATTGTGCAATTTCAAGAACTTCTGAAGAAGTGAACATTCTCCCCTCTTTGTAAAAACTTTCATAGTTTCCGATTTCCAGGACATCAGCGCCAAGTGATTGTGCTGCAATTAATTTAAGAGGATCTATGCTTGAAATAAATAAGGGTAGAGTTACAGATGCTCTTGTTTCTTTAATAATTTCAGGATCATCACAAATATCAAGTGCAGAAGCTCCACCCGTCTCAGCGGCTAGTGCGATTGATATTACTCTTTGTTTATCATAATTTTTAATACCTGATATTGCTTTTACAAAATTCTTATTTTTTAATGCAGTTAAAACTTTTTGTTTACTTTCTATATTTGACATATAATTACCCCTCATTTTTACAAAACCATGAAGACATTCTACAACAAGAATTTAGAACTTAACCTCTACTTTATCTCCAGCCTTTGCATTTGTTACTTTTGCAATGTTGCCTTTATTAATAAAAAGTTCCAGATAGCTGCTACTGCCTTTGATGGCAAATACTTTATTAGGCTCAGCTTCTGAATAATTTGAGGCAAGTCCTTTAAAGTCAACATTCTTAAATTTTCCATGCAGTTTATTTGGTAAATTTGAGTTTGGAATATTTGTGATGATATTCCCAAATTGATCTATATGCTTTACTATACCGGCACATCCTTTTTCAGTTTTTACAAAGTTATGAATGGGTAGTTTAATTAAATCTTCTTTGTTTAAAGTATCTCCAAAATCTAAAGGCTCAACCCCTTTTGCCAGATAGGCTGCAATAGGAGCAAAGATATCTCTACCATGGAATGTTTGACTTATATCAGGTAACCAATATTTTCTCTCTTTAAGGTGAATTACTTTAACTATCTCTTCTTTTTCAAGAATACCTGTAAAGATCCCATTATCAGGACCTATAAAAAAATAATTTTTAGTTTCAATTAATATTGGTTTTCTTTCGCTTCCAACTCCGGGATCTACTATACAAAGATGTATTGCCTTTACGGGGAAATAATTATATGAACTCTCAATTGACCAGTTTGCATGCCAAATATCCTGAGGAGAAATATTGTGAGTAATATCAACGATTTTTGCATATGGAAATATATTTAAAATAACGCCTTTTAAGACACCAGCATATGGATCAATATCACCAAAGTCAGTAGTGAGGGTGATTAGTTGCATTTAAAGAGTATTATAGCTTATAGCTGGTATGTAAACAAAATATGGGTAAAACTTTCCACGTCATTGCGAGGAAGGGCTTTAGCCCTGACGAAGCAATCTCCTAACGTTGATACGATGGTGAGATTGCTTCGTCGCTACGCTCCTCGCAATGACAATCACTCGTGGAAACTTTACACACCTGCTTATAGCTATTTAATAATTGTGCCTGTACTGTCAGTTGTCTCTACTTTTTGATTCATTAAATCATCAACAGCTATTTCTAATGGGTTTAAGCCCTGGCTACTGTCAAGTTCTATTTCAAGTTCCTGACCTGATGCAATCATTACCTCTTGCCCATGTTTCTTTAATCCATAAGTAAGTCCTGTAAGCCCACCAATTACTGCAGTTGATGTTAAACTCCAACCACCACTAAACACTGCACCCGTAGCAGCAGCACCGATGGCTACAGCTTTTGTAGCTTTGTTTCCTGGAATAAATGTTAAAGTTGCTCCCTTTAGTGCACCAATTCCAACACCTCTTGCGAGTCCGTTTCCTTCACCCTTTAAATCGCGGCTTTTGTTAGTGTATTTTTTGTTAGCAGCAAATTTTGCACCATTTAATAGAATATATTGTCCGGAAGGTAAAAGAATCTTGTCAAATTCTATTTCAATAGCTCCTTGCATGCTTGCTTTACCAGCATGTTTAATATCTTGGATGTGTCCAACAACGAGGCTTCCCACAGGAATCAGATTGATATTGTTTATATTTAGATCATTTAAGATTGTTGCACTAAATTCATCACCAATTTTATTCTCCAAGGAATCAAGTTCTTGATTAACTGAAACTTTTAATTTTGTATTTTTTGGAATTAGATCACTGTAATTTGCTGAACCCTTAAGTGTAGTTTCATCTAGAACTGGAAATAACTCGTTAGTATCATTTGATTTTGCAGGCAATAAGAGGTTATTAAATAGAAGTATAAGACTTATAAAAATTGGAATTAAATTTTGCATAGACATCTTAGTCTAAATAACATTTATATGGCTTTTAGATAATTTTTAAACTAAATCCCTCCTATAGTAATTGCTCTTATTATCTTCATACCCTAAAATATTAGGTTGTAATCATTGCTAGATATATTTTTATGCCAAGAAAGAAAAAGTTTAAAAATATAGTTGTCCTTATGTCTGGAGGACTAGATTCTTCTACACTTGCTTACCTTGCAATTAAAAAGACATCTCCTTACTTACAGAATAGGGTTTACTCATTAACCTTTGATTATGGTCAAATTCATAGGAAGGAACTTGTAAGTGCAAAAAAAATTGCCAAACTAATTCAAGCTGTTGAACATAAAATTGTTAAATTTGATTTAACTCTGTGGGGTGGTTCATCATTGACTGACAAGAGCATTCCTATACCTAAAAATAGAATGAAGTTGATATCTGAATCAATTCCAAGCACTTATGTTCCAGCGAGAAATACCATCTTTCTTGCATTTGCATTGGCTTATGCAGAAGCTATAAAAGCTGATGAGATTTATATTGGTGTTAACTCGGTTGATTATTCAGGCTATGTTGATTGTAGACCAGCTTTTATAAACAAGTTTCAAGAACTTGTAAAGGTAGGGACTGTAGCTGGAGTGAAGGGAAAAGTTGTAAAGATTAAAACTCCGTTAATAAATCTTTCAAAGAAAGAGATTGTAAGGCTTGGTGAAAAGCTTGCTGTTCCTTGGGATAGGACCTGGAGTTGTTATGTCGGAAAAAGGCTTGCTTGCGGGGTTTGCGATAGTTGCCAGTTACGTCTGAAGGGATTCATGCAGGCCGGAGTTCAGGATCTTGTAAGTTATAAGCAATTTCCTGAGTTCTATAAAACATGGCTCAATAAGAAAAAACAAATAAAAACCTAATCCTTTATTTGACAGGTAAG
>JAHFBE010000053.1 GCA_023250205.1 Candidatus Melainabacteria bacterium
GAATCAAGTAGAGTTTTTGTTTCATCCATACCCAATGCAGGAATCCCAGAAAACGTTGGTGGGAAAAGTCATTATCATTTATCACCTGAAGACTTCGCAAAGACACTGTCTCACTTTATAAATGATTTAGGAGTGAATGTTGTTGGAGGATGTTGCGGAACTACTCCAGAACATTTAAAAGCACTTATATCTTTAACGAGAAATAAATCTCCAAAAGTAAGAAAACCCTCTTATATAAACTCTGTAAGCAGTCTTTATAGTTCTGTTCCATTAAGCATAGATCAGCCCCCATTATTTGTAGGTGAAAGAACAAATGCAAATGGAAGCAAATTATTTCGAGACCTTCTGGCAAAAGAAGATTTTGATGGAATGGTACATATGGCTAAAGAGCAGCTTGAAGAGGGAGCTCATTTGCTTGATGTTTGCACCGCCTATGTAGGTAGAAATGAAGTTAAGGATATGACTGAGTACATAAATAGACTAAATACTCAAGTAAATATTCCATTAATGATTGACTCTACTGAAGCACCTGTAATCCAGGAGTCTCTAGAACTCATTGGAGGGAAAGCACTAATAAACTCTATTAATCTTGAAGACGGTGAAGAAAGAATGAATATAGTTTGTCCTATGGCAAAAGAATTTGGTTCTTCTTTAATAGCATTGACAATAGACGAAGATGGAATGGCAAAAACAGCAAATAAAAAACTTGAAATTGCAAAAAGAATATATGACCTTGCAACAGAAAAACATAGGATTGCAGGAAAAGATTTAATTTTTGACACACTTACATTTACTCTTGGCAGTGGAGATGAAGAATTTAGAAAAGCTGGAATTGAGACTATTGAAGGAATAAAGCTAATTAAAAAGATTTTTCCTGAAGTAAAAACAATACTTGGGATAAGCAATATTTCTTTTGGATTATTACCTGAAGCAAGACATGTCTTAAACTCTGTTTTTATGCATGAAGCTGTAATAAGCGGATTAGATTTAGCCATTGTTAATCCAAAGAAAATACTCCCTTTATTTAAAATCCCAGACGAGCAGAAACAAACAGCGCTTGATCTTCTATATGACAGGAGAAAGGAAAACTATGATCCTCTTCATAAGTTTATGTCTCTTTTTGAAAATATAAAGAAAGATCCAAACAAATCTATTGAAGAAGACAAATTACTCCCCGTTGAAGAGAAGCTAAAGAAACGGATTGTAGATGGAAACAAAGCCGGACTTACAAAAGATTTAGATGAAGCTCTAAAAAAGTATTCTCCACTAGACATCATAAACAATCTTTTGCTTGATGGAATGAAAGTAGTAGGAGACTTATTTGCAAGTGGTGATATGCAATTGCCATTTGTCCTTCAATCCGCAGAAACAATGAAAGCATCAGTTTCATATTTAGAACCATTTATGGAAAAGAAGGATGTTGTAAAAAGAGGAAAGATTGTATTAGCAACAGTTAAAGGAGATGTTCATGATATTGGCAAAAATCTTGTAGATATTATTCTTACAAATAATGGATATGAGGTTTATAATCTGGGAATCAAACAACCTATTGAAAACATTATAACTAAGACTCTTGAAACAAACGCAGATGTTATTGGAATGAGTGGTTTACTTGTAAAATCTACACAAATAATGAAAGAAAATCTTGAGATTTTAAATGAAAGAAATATTACTATCCCTGTAATACTTGGAGGAGCAGCACTTACCAGGAAGTTTGTAGAAAATGACTGTCAGGAGACTTACAATGGAAAAGTATTTTATGGTTCTGATGCATTTAGTGATTTAAGATTTATGGAGAAAATATTTAATGAAAAATCTGCAATCCAGAGTGATAGTGTCATTGCGAGGAAGCCTGAAAGGCTGACGAAGCAATCTCAAGAACGTGAAAAAGTTAGTGAGATTGCTTCGGGCTTATGCCCTCGCAATGACACAAAAGTCCAATCCTTAATAACTACCATTACAAAAAGTCCTCTCATAAAACCAGCACCTAAGATCCCAAGCCTCCCATTTTACGGATCAAAAGTACTTGCAGATATTTCTCTTGATGAGATTTATCCTTATATAAATGAAACAGCTCTTATTGTGGGTCAATGGCAAGTAAGAAAAGGGAAGCTTTCAAAAGAAGAATACGAAAATTTATTAAAAGAGAGAATCTATCCAGTTCTTGAAGATCTTAAAAAGGTATCTAAAGACAAGAAATTGTTAATTCCAAAAACGGTATACGGTTATTATTATTGCGTATCAGAAGGAAATGATTTAATAATTCTAAGCGAAGACAAAAAAGCAGAAGTACAAAGATTTACTTTTCCAAGGCAGAAAGATAGAGACAGGCTTTGTCTTTCAGACTATTTCATCAGTAAAGAAGAATTAGAAATTAAAGGACCAGATGTAGTAGCATTTCACGCTGTAACAGTAGGAGAGCAAGCCAGCGAATATGCAAAGAATTTATTTGATGAAAATAAATACACTGACTATCTTTATTTTCATGGTTTAGGTGTAGAAACAGCAGAAGGATTAGCTGAATGGTCACACAAAAGAATAAGGACAGAGTTAGATATTCATCATGAAGATGAAAAAGAGATGAAAAAACTACTTGGGCAAGGATACCATGGAGCTCGGTATAGCTTTGGATATCCAGCATGTCCTTACTTAGAAGATCAGAGTAAAATGTTTGAATTAATAAAGCCTGAAAGAATTGGAATCAACCTCTCAGAAAGCTTCCAGCTTCATCCAGAACAATCCACCTCAGCAATTATCGTTCATCATCCTCAAGCCAAGTATTTTAATGTTAGCTAACAACATAAATTAAAAGATCCGCCCATTCCACTCAAAACAGGCTGCTCACATACAGAAGCCGGAAGCATTGACTCACTAATTATTCCTTCTTCAACCATTAATCCAAATTCACTACCTTCATAAAACCTTGCTAAAGACTCAGCAGCATTAGCTCTACCATGTTGAAGCAGTATTTCACTGAGGAGCAATCTTGAATTTGTTCTTATTGCTTGGCTTCTCACCCTAGCCCTTTCAATTTCAAGATCCAATTGAGCTCTTCGCATTAAGGAACGATAGTATAACTTCTTAGCTTCTGCTCTTTTATGCAAAACATGCAGATATTCCCTTAATGATTCCTGCTCACATCTCTCTTCACACTGCTCTCTTCTCTCTTCCTCTTCTTTCCTTGCCCTCTCTTCTTCCTCAGTCTGTTGTAAATAGTTAAGTGTATAATCCGCCCATGCATATAACTCATTACATATAGAATGATCTAATCCATGAAAGGCCCCGCTTTGTCTTCCTTCCTGAATGTGGTCACAACATTCTTGCAATCTTCCTCTCATAAACGCTCTATCATCACAAGTTAATCTTGGATTCTCCCTCTGACAAGCTTCATCAGCTCTTTCTACACCACACACGAGAGAATCTGCTGCTCTATGCAAATACTCAAGAGCCTCCGGCTCATTTCTGTTTTCTGCATCTCTAATAGCCCTGGTTAGAGTTCTTAATCCATTTACAAATGAACTCCTCAATTCTCTAACTTCCTCTGCACTCAAAGATCCACAGGCACCATTTTCCAACTGTTCTGCTATTTGCAAGAGGTGTTGCGCATCTCTTGTTTCTCGCCAACGAGCAATAATACTTCCAAGATTAACATTGCCATTACTTTGTTGTAAATTTTCAACGGTAGAAGTAAGCTCACTTAAAGCAGATCTAGACTCATTTGAAAGCAAACCTCCTGCTTGTTCACTCGTTGCATGTAACAGACTACTAAAACCTTCAATTATTTGCTCATTGCTTTGTGATTGAGTTCCACTAAAAAGATTTTTAACAAATGAAACGACTGGAGAGAAAATACCTCCAATTTCACAGAGACTATTCCCCAGATTACAAATGGTAGAAATAATTCCATTTAAAGACGTTTGAGGTGCTTCTTCAGATACAGCTACTGCAGTTTGACTTGCAGAACCTATAAACTCATCCGAACTCCCATCATTTGAAGAATCAACGGACCTCCCCCTTTGACAAGGGTTATGACAACTACTGCTATTCCCAATAGTTGCTGGAGTGTTATTACTGTGTATATTAGTAGACATCTGATTCTTAAATAAATATTGCTTATACTTAAGGTGGTTATACCCAATTTTGAGTATAAAAATCTATATTAAAGAATGATTAAAAGAATTTGAAATTTACTCGATATTTCCTGTATTTTACTGAATACTTACAAAGATTTTACACTATACATACTAGAACATGTTTCCAGGCGCCATTATGGCATTGGGATCCAGAGACTGTTTCAAAGCTTTCATAGAATTAATAATTTGAGAAGGATACTGATACTTAACAAAATCCTTCTTTATTTTTCCAATCCCATGTTCAGCAGCAATAGTTCCACCTAGAGATACAACTCTCTGACATGTCTTATGAACAACTTCTAATATTTGTTTTTTCTCTGCAGCATTTTTTGCAATGAAATTATAGTGCGGATGTCCATTTCCAATATGTGCATAAACAACTGGTTCTACAATCTTCACTTCTTTTGCCAGCTTATCAGCATAATCAACCATTTCATGAATTTTATTTATTGGAACAGACCAATCTGTCGAAACCTTTCCACCACCTTCTTTCACATACTTTCCACCTTCTTCAAAAAGAAAACTTGGAACTTTGTGTCTTAGCATTCTTAATTCTTCCTGCTGTTTTGGTTGTTCAGCAATAATTGTGTCATCAACAATAGCTTTATTTTTCTCCAGGAAAGGAAGCCACCCATTCAAGACTGTTTCAAATTCTTCTGTTTTATATTCCTGTTCAAAGAAAATAGCAGCCTGAGCTTCCTTAGGTATTTTAAATGTCGAATCTGGTCTAATTATACTCAAACCATGATGATCAAACAATTCCACTGCACGTGGTGTAATCATAGGGAATTGTTGTAACAATTCCTTTCGAATATTAACAACAAAATCCAGGGTTTCAGTTAAAGTTTTAAAAAAAGCCATTCCTCCAAAAAAGTTTTCAGGCTTAGTAAGCAATTGAACTTCTATTTTTGTAATAACTCCAAGAGTCCCTTCTGAACCAACAAAAATCTCAACCATATTTTGAAATGGCAAATACCCAAAAGTATTTTTTTCTATTTCTGGTCTTCTTAGGTTTAAAACTTCTCCTGAAGCTAAAACCACTTCAAGTGCACGAACATATTTTCTGGTGGAGCCATATTTAAAAGTTCTGGAGCCAGACGCATTAGTAGCAATAGAACCTCCAAAGAAGCATTCTTTTTCACTTGTAGGATCAGGAGCATAAAATAGCCCCTGCTCAAGCATTGTTTTTTTTAAATCAGAAAGCATCATCCCTGGTTCAGCAATTACAAATTTTTCTTTTGAATCTACTTCAAGAATCTTCGTCATCTGACTGGTATCTAAAATCCAACCACCAAGCGCCGCAGCAGACCCAGTTAAGCTACTTCTATTACCAATTGTAGTTATAGGAATCTTTTTAGAGTTAGCTTCTTTTACAATTTCAACAACATCACTTACACATCCTGGTCTTACAAGTGCATCTGCATAGCCTGGATAATTTGAAGAGTCAGTACAAAAGCCTTTAACAATATCTTGATCGGTTATTAGTTGAAAGGTTGGCATAGTTATAATTTTAGCGTATTAAGTATTGAGTCACGCGTATTGCGTAGAACACTTAACGCAATACTCCATACGCAATACTCCATACGGTTCTTACAACGTACTATCTTTCATCAAACTATCAGCTTGCTCAGAAATAAAACCAGTATATATTTTCCCTGTCTTCGGATCTGGGTTTCTTTGAGCAAGTTCAAGAACAGAATATGGTACCCCATCTACAACCTCAGCCTGTGTGAAAATTTGTCTAAGTCTAGTGCCTTTTAGTCCTGTAACTTTTCCCGGGAAATTAATACCTTTTTGTTTTAGGAGATCAATTGTCTCTTCTATTTCTACATCTTTTGGTAAGAGCACTGCTATGTGATGGTAATCTTTATCACCGAATTTATCTACCCACTGTTTTATAATTTGCAAAGATTTTGGAGCATCATCATATGTTTGATCTATAAACATAACTGGAAAATTGGGATGCCTGTATACCTTCGCATACCATCCTTCATTTTTATAATCTACCATTTCACCATACTTATAACCCAAGTTAATAAAATGTTCCGCTGCTTTATCTATGTTATAAGCTCTTACTGTAAGATGGTCAATTACGTAATCCCAACCTTTTCCTTCACAGATCTCTGCATATGTTCTAGCAGCAAGGTTTTTTTCAAAATAAGTTACTAGTCTGTCATAAATAGATTTTTCTTGTTTGTATTTTTCAAGGACATTTTTAATATAATGATTTAAACTCATATAATGTTCTCCTTACAAAATTAAAAACCTTTTAGAACGGTTTTGATAAACTTAAATTCACAAGATAATAAATATGATAACAAATAACACAACAAATTTAAAAGATCTTTTGGCCAAAGATGAACAGTTCCTATCCAGCGCCCTTTACAGAGTATTTCATGTTGTAGCTGAGCGAGGAGAAGGTTCTTATATTTACTCCACAGATGGAATGAAGTATTTAGATTTGACTTGTGGTATCGGAGTCACACAGCTAGGACACTGCCATCCTGAAGTAGTAAAAGCAGCACAAGCTCAAATGGAAAAGCTAATGCACATAAGCTGTGTTACTCACCATCAACTAAACATTACACTTGCTGAAATGTTATCTAAAATTCTCCCCGGGGAAATAAACAATACTTTCTTTTGCAACAGTGGAGCAGAAGCAGTTGATGGTTCCATAAAATTTTCAAGACGGGTAAATAAAGGAAGACCAAATACTATTTGCTTTAGAGGAGCCTTTCATGGAAGAACCATTGGGGGAACCTCTCTTTCTTCATCAAAAGAATTACACAGAAGACATTATGATCCACTCCTTCCCGGTGTAAATATTGTTGACTACCCGAATTGCTATACAGCTAAAGAACCAGAAAAAGAAGCATCAAGAGTTTTAGAGTCAATTGAAAAACTATTCAAATCCAGCCTTCCTCCTGATTCAGTTTCAGCGATGATCATTGAACCTGTTCTTGGTGAGGGTGGTTATACACCAGCTCCTTTAAAACCTATTAATTTCATGAAGGAATTAAGAACCATTTGCTCAAAACATGGCATTTTACTTATCTGCGATGAAGTTCAATCTGGCATTGGAAGAACAGGGAAATGGTTTGCTATTGAACATTATGGAGTAGAACCAGATATTATTACCATGGCTAAAGGACTTGGAAGTGGGTTACCTATAGGAGCTTTTTCAGCTAAAAAAGAAATAATGTCTGAAATGCCACCCGGTTCACATGGAAGTACTTTTGGAGGGAATCCTGTTTCATGTGCAGCTGCAGTTAAAACCCTTGAAGTAATGGAAAGGGATAAAGTTTTAGATTATGTTTCAAAAACTGGAACCGAATTAATGAAACATCTTGATTCAGAATTATCCACCAAAGGTGGATCCACCTCTGGCGGAAAATCCAAAGCAAATGTAAGAGGTCTTGGATTTATGATAGGTATTGAATTGGCTTCAAAGGAAATTGCAGAGAAAATTATTCAGGATTGCTTTAAAGAAAAGATGCTTATATTAAGCGCTGGTGCTGAGCAAAATATTATTAGATTCATACCACCACTAAATATAGAAAAAGATTTATTATTTAATGCTGTTGATAAAATCATAGATCTTATAAAGAAAGCATAATACAAATTATGTAAAGGTGGGTTTTAAACCCGCCTCTCTAATGGAGGAGGATATATGCAAACTATGACTAAGACCTATAAAAACCTAGTAGGTGGAGTTCAAAAAGAAAGTTCTTCAAATGATTTCTTTGAAAAATATAACCCAGCAGATAAGAATGAACTCTTAGGAAAGTTTCCAAAATCAAATCAAAAAGATTTAGATGAAGCAGTAAATCAGGCAAAAAAAGCATTTGAAATCTGGAAGAACACGCCAGCTCCAAAAAGAGCAGAAGTCCTGTACAAAGCAGCACAAATTACACTGGAGCAAAAAGAAGAACTTGCTCAAATTCTAACCAAAGAGGCTGGAAAGCCACTCGTTGAGGCTCGTGGAGAGATTCAGGAAGTAATTGATACCTATATGTTTTTTGCAGGTGAAGGAAGAAGAATCTATGGTTTAACTGGACAAAGTGAGCTTCACAATAAATCCATTATTACTATAAGGCAGCCTATTGGAATCTGTGGATTAATTTCAGCATGGAATTTTCCTTCTGCAGTTCCAAGCTGGAAAATTGCACCAGCTCTTATTACTGGCAACGTAGTAATTTTAAAACCTTCTAAAGATGCCCCAATGTCTGGGTACAGGCTAGTTGAAAATCTTTACAAGGCAGGATTACCAGAAGGATGTGCAAGTATTTTATTTGGTAGTGGGGATTTTGGCGATTTAATAGTCAGACATCCTGACATTAAAGTTATAAGCATTACTGGTTCCACAGAAGTAGGAAAAATGGTTTACGAAACCTGTGGCAGAATGTTAAAAAAATGTGCTCTTGAGCTTGGTGGAAAAAATGCAATTATTGGATTAGAAGATGCAAATCAGGATTTACTTTTAGAAGGGGTTTTATGGGGAGCGTTTGGCACTGCGGGACAAAGATGCACTTCTACCAGCAGATTAATTCTTCAAAAATCATCCTGGAGCGAAAGGTTTGTTGAAAGGCTTGCAAATGCAGCTAAGAAATTAGTTGTTGGGAATGGTTTAAATGAAAAGAATCAAATTGGTCCAGTAATTACAGCATCACACATGCAAAGCATTCATGGCTTTACTGAACGCGCTATAAAAGAAGGTGGAAAAGTTATGTGTGGCGGAAAAATCCTTACTGGCGGAGAATATGACAAAGGAAATTTCTATGAACCTACCATAATCAGTAGCATAAAGCCAAATATGGAATTAGCTTGCAGTGAAGTCTTTGGTCCAGTTTTAGCAGTAATAGAAGTAAAAGATTTTGAAGAAGCTATAAAAGTAGCAAATAACACTGAGTATGGATTATCACTTTCTATTTACACCAAAGATATAACCCTCGCAATGCAGGCAGCAAACAGGCTTGAATCAGGAATTGTTTATATAAATGCTCCTACCATTGGTGCAGAGTGTGGTGGTGCAGCAGCATTTGGCGGATGGAAAGATACAGGAAACGGATCTCGTGAGGGTGGTGTAATGGCTTTAGATACTTATACTCAGTACAAAACAATTTACATAGACTACTCAAATAAACTACAGAGAGCACAGATAGATTAGTTAGAGGGGTGTATAAAGTTTTCGAGGATGAGACCGTTTTGTCATTGCGAGGAGCCCGAGGGGCGACGTGGCAATCTCATTTAGATATAACAATTTTGAGCAGGAAAATAAACTAATAGCGGTCAGCAGAGACTGCTTTGCTTCGCTCGCAATGACATAAAATATTTTATCCTCGATTTGTTAGCACACTCTAAGTTATAAAACAAAACTAAGAAAAGATTAACTGTCAAGGGTTTAATTTAAAGATCAACTACTGAAAGTATTTTTGAAAGACTGGATCAAAAAGTTTTTTTTAACTGCTTTGTATGGTTATCCCTAACTCACTATGGTTATTTCTTATTAACTTCTTATACCTATTTTCACATAGAGGAAGAAACAAGTGCCTCCAATCCAACCATTTGAACCATTTAATCCAACACTCATAAACCCCACTATTATGCGTCTTCCACCAGGAGTATTCGGAGTAAGTTTATATGAAAGAAACACAATAACAGAGTCTTTTTTCCCACCGCCACCTGCTGATCCATATGCACCACAACGAGCATCCTCAGATATATTTTCTGGAGGACTGATACCAGAATTATCTCCTTTTATACCTCCTGAAAACCTGCTAGTAGTATTACCAAGAATAGATACAAGTGGTTGCATCCCTATTCCTGTATTACCACAAATAGATACAAGCAATTGTGTACCTGTTCCTACATTGCCACAAATTAATGGAACTGGTGGTGCTCTTGGAGCAGGAAACAGAATGACTTTATTTAACAGGTACAGACTTCAATTCCAGGAAGGACAAGATTTTTACAGAGCTCAAATACCAGACAATGCTAATCCTGGACGTCATATAACAGATGAAGCACATAAATATTACTGGTTACCAGACGGCTCTCTTTTAAGAACTAACAACGATGGTACAGGTGGACAAATTATTTCTATGAATACAACTGGCACTGAACAACTACCAGCTAGAAATGTTGATAATGCTGATACAGCTCTGATTGCATGGGGAAGAACTCTAGCTTCACAAGGTGGACTTATTCCTGTAAATAATGGAGCTACTTATGCAAGAGGTGGAAATGCAGACAACAGTGAATATATTCTAGGACAATCTAATGGAAGTGTTTACAGGTTAGAAGGACCTGCTGGAAGGCTTGCAGAATTTAGGTGGAATATTGCAACCAGCAGCATGGAAGAAACAATACCTAATTTAGACAATGTCAACATAGCCAGGGCACTCAGAGCATTAAGTCTAAGACCAAGGAGACATAACGAAATTATATTAGGTGGAAATGGTGCAAACAATATAACTCACCGACCAAATCAATGGGTTGGAATTAATCCGGACGGACCACCTAATGAAGTATATGAAATTCATGGAGTACTTCCTGGTGGACTAGTAGATATTAGATTTATTAACACAAACAATACAATAAATGTTGCTGGTCAAGGAACAGTTCCTACACAAGCAAATAACTTAAATGAAGAATTAGGAGCACCAAGGATAGTATCTTGTAGGTATAACACAGCCACAGGAGCAATCACATATTTTGTAAGAGTTCATATAGGAGGTGGTAATTTTGACTGGCGTCCAGCACAAGCAATTCCTATCCCAAACAGTAATGCTGTAAATTGGTACATGAGGGATCACTCAAATAATTTAAGAGTACTAAGACGAGTTGGTATTAATTGGCGATGGGACCTTAACAGGGATGAACGTGGAAACCAATTGCCAATACCAGATGGTCTAAATATTTAATATCCTTAGCTCTCATATATATTAATTACTCAAATAAATTACAAAGAGCACAAATAGATTAGTGGATATGTTAATTTTTTAAGTATGTCTTCTGAGGAGCAATAGCAACGAAGAATCTCACAAAGTAGCTTATTGATCAATAGAGATTCGCCGGAGCCTGCACTGAGCGAAGCGAATGTAGCTCAGAATGACACAATAATCCCTAAGACAAGATTAACTGTCAAGTATTTTTTTAAAGATCAATTATTTAAAATATTTTTGAAAACCTGGATCAAAAAGTTTTTTTTAACTGCTTTATATGGTTATCCCTAATCCCTTGAGTTTATTTTTTTCGGGGGGGGGTAAATTATAAGAGATTGATATTGAACAGGGGGACTTATATGCCAGATGCACTTCAAATACTACAAGCTGCTTTTCAAAATCCACAAAACAGAACTGAAACTCAAAGAATTCTTCAGGGTTTAGCTACAACCCATGCTGAACATAGAGATTTATTTACAAGACTTGCTTCTAACCAAAATCTTGAAACATTACTAGCTTTAAGTGGTGGTTCTAATATTGGAGCAGATACTTTTGGACAAATTGCTAGATATGCTGGCGGCAGTACAACTTTAGAGTCAACTGATCTTAATCACCTTGAACTTATAGGAAGAATTCGTGTTGCACCTCCAGTACAAAATGCTGGCAGTCAAGCAGTCTCTCTGCTTAACGAATTAATCAGAGCTGAAACACCTGTAGCAAGAACTGGAATTTTAGCAAGACTACAACAACTCAGGAATCAAAATCCAGCTGGCATTCCTTTATCTGAACAACAAATCCAACAATTAACCACATCACTTCAACAAGGAAATGATCAAATTTTTGAAGCCTATAGAAACGCTATCACTGCAGGAAACCAAGTGGCACGAGCTACCGCTCTAGATAATATTCCTGTTTTACTGCAAAGAAATACAACGATTCAGCAAATTCTTGGTGTTCAAAATCCTGTTGGATTCCAACCCACTCAACAACAAAGAACTCAGCTAAATACATGGCTACAAGAAAGTAATGACAATCTTTTTGATACTTATAGAAGAGCTATTGTTGGAACTGGTCAAGCTCGTTCAACTGCGTTAGCTGAAACTAGCGCCATATTTCAAAGGAATTTTACAATTCAAAGAGCCCTTGAAATTCAGAACCCTATCGGATTTAGACCTACTCCACTACAAGCTTCAGCACTACTGTCTTTCTTTGAACAAAATGGTAATGAAATGGCAGAGGTAAATAGGAGACTTGCAGCAGCAACACCAGGCTCACAAGCATTTGAAAATGCTATAAGGGAAAGAGGAGCATTGCTATTAACTGGTACCATAATACAAGGAGCTATGAATGCTGTAGGACCACAACAAGCAAATCCCTAAGAAACTATTAACTGTCAAGTATTTTTTTAAAGATCAACGATTTAAAGTATTTTTGAAAAACTGGATCAAGATTTTTTTTTAACCACTTTGTATGGATACCCCTGAACAATGTGTTTATTTTTCATGGGGTGTAAATAATACAAAGTTGATAATCAACAGGGGAACTAATATGCCAGATGCACTTCAAATACTTCAAACTGCTTTCCAAGATTCACAAAACAGAACTGAAACTCAAAGAACACTTCAGAACTTAGCTACAGCCCATCCTGAACATCGTGATATGTTTACAAGACTTGCTAGTAATCAAAGTCTTGAAACCTTGCTAGCAATAAGTGGTGGTTCTAATATTGGAGCAGATACTTTTGGAGCAATTGCTGAATATGCAGGAGATAGCACTTCATTAGAAATAGATGACATTAATCATTTAGAATTCTTAGGTACTGCACCCGTTCCACCTCCAGGACTGAACACAGGTGGCCAAGCTATTTCTTTAATTACAGAATTAGGCAGAGCAGATACACCTGTAGCAAGAATTGGAATTATAGCCAGACTACAACAACTTAGGATTCAAAATCCAACTGGCATTCCTTTATCTGAAACACAAATCCAACAATTAACATCATCACTTCAACAAGGTAATGATCAAATTTTTGAAGCCTATAGAAATGCCATTACTGCAGGAAATCC
>JAHFBE010000054.1 GCA_023250205.1 Candidatus Melainabacteria bacterium
TGCTTAGAGAATTTCTTCCCTATTTTTTTCCTTTTGTTGTTGTAGATCCAGAAACCGCACCAAACAATCTTACCGATGAACAGAAACGCACTTTAGAAAATGTTTGTATTAAACTATCGGGCCTCAGGTACAAAGTGAGAACTAAATTAATGGAATATAAAGGTCATATATACATACCAGACTTAGCTCCTGCTGTATGATTCACCCCCTAGTGCTTCTCACTATTACTCACAGGGACAGATTTGCTTTATCATTACCAAACACATTAGAATTTACATCTGTAGGCTAATTTAATTCAGCTACTAACTTTTCAAGGATCTTCACACCATTTTCAACAAAATTTTTATCCCTAGCATTTTCTGGGTGCTTCGAGCCATGAAACAAATTACATCTAATTCTGTGAAGAGTATGAATCATTTGATCAAAATTTTCAACCTTGTCCAAAGTGTATTCTTTGCCTGAAAGCATATCCTTAATATAAGATAGTTTTTTTAGGTCAGCTATAGGTCCATTAATATGAGTTTTAATATTCTTCCATCTGTCTTTTAAATAGCTAGCCTGGAGCCAATCCAATTTTTCATTAAAAGAATCTTTACCAGATTCGGAAGTTGTCCAAGCATCAAAACAGACATAGCATAGGAAGAATTTAATAAAAGGATCATCTACAGATACAGAAGATTGATTTCTTCCCCACCAAGCAATTAAACTTTTAACTCTTTCATTCATCTATTATTAGTAACCCTATATAATTTATTGTAATACTATTGGCTTTAACTTTTTATATACTTTCTTGTGGTTTTATCCCGTGTTGTTTGCAATATTCAACAATAGTGTTAACTAACAGACCACCAAAGTAAATTAGCATAATTGAAATCTCCCCAAACTCATCTACAGATAAAACAATTCTTTCGGTCTCCTTGAACTTTTTAATAGTTTCTTGAAATTCAATTTTTTTATATAAGGTTTCTCCGCCTTGAACGATATCACCAATGGTTACAAATCTCTCTTTTCCTTTTAAGTCTTTTACTCTGTAGGCGGGCTTTAACCACTTAATAGCCATAGCATCTTTATGTCCATTCCCGTTAATGTCTTCTTTTAAGCGTACTACTCCACTTCTGTGTACCAAGCAATTTCTACAGTGATCTAGGCTTATAAGTGCATTGTACATATCACTTTGTAGTGGAAATTTATAATAGTCTTTTAATATATTTAGTCGTCTGGTTATATTCCCTCTTTCAAAACCTTTTGTATCGTCAACTTTTGGAAACTCATACCTGCTTAGAGGTTCTAACATTTCACCTTTAATTTGCCCATTAACACAATTTCTAGCAATTTCACATACTTTTCTTACCTCATTAAATATTGGATTTAATGACTCCAAGCTTCTTACAAGAGCATTTCCAATTATCCAGGATTTAAATTTTTCTTTTAAATCAGAAATGTTATGAATGTGTCCCTCAGTCCACAATACTTGTACACCTACGTCTGGTTCTTTAAGATCTTGTAAATTACTTTCTTCAAGGGCTTGTAATCCTAGATAAACCATATCAGCTGAACTTAAAACTATCCCATTTATATGAGGTATTAAAATACTCAAATCTAAATTTATTTTTTGATGATCCATAAATTTATCCTTTAGCTGTTTGAAATACTCCTGCTACATGACCATCATTTCTTAAAAAGAAGCCCTTATATTTTGACGCAAACTTATCTTCAATTGGAATAATCTCACCTTTGCGACGAGACTTTTCTTCCTTGCTGCATAGTGTAATTATATTGTGGACTAACTGTAATAAAATATAATCTTTCTCTTTTTTGCCTGCAATAGTTATTTTAATTTCCTCAGGTAGAGCTAGTGTATTAATAACTGCTTGTTGATTTTGGTAATAAGACTCTATTTGTTTCCGGCAACCTGCATATAATGGATTTATTGAACGTTTATTTAAACTATTCAACAATGATTGTTGATATGGATTTTCTTCAATGATAATTTCCAATCCATTATCATCAAGTTCTCTTACAAATTTGTAACCTACCAGTGAAACTATAATCGTATTAAGTAGTTTTCCATTATAAACAGTAGACTGTTCATTTTCAAATGAGTGGGCTATCTCTGGCAACATTCTTTTAGAACTTTAATTCTTTCTTTATAAATTTTGTTATATTCCTCTCTACTCATTTTGTCATCTATATCACATACAAATATTGCATCAAGATAAATTTTTTCTGTCCTATTATTGTCCAAATCTATTGTTTCTAAATTTTGCAACCAGTTGTGTAACCATTTTTTGTATTTAGAAACCAGTAATAAATGCTGCGGTCCAGAATTTTCATTAATTTTAAATATTTCAGGGAAGCCATTTGATTGCCTAAATTCCTTATATGAACTTTCTAGTTTTAATGAGCTTATGTTATTTATAATTAGACCACCAAAACCAAAGTAATTACCTCTTTCTAGCGGTGAATTAGGTGAAACATTCCCTGTATCATCAATATAAACTTTCATTTTTTTTAATGCTCCTTGTCTTTTGGCGGATTTGGATCGACACCGTAAGTCTCTCGTGCTCTGATTGTTCCATCTCTACCATGCAAAAGAACTTCACCATCATTATTTTTTGCAATTTCACGTGCTTGGTCATAAGCTTCTTTTTGAGTATCATAGATACCAGAAGCTCTTTTGCTATGCTCTGCTTTAACGGCCCAATCACCATCTTTTGGAACAACATGTTGGTTTTTTATATTTTTTGACTTTGACATTATTAACCTCCTGTGCTTTTTTCTAACAGTTTTAAATCTTACAGGAATGAAAATAAAAAGTCAACTATTTTGTTAAATGATTACAAACTAGTAATACTGGCAATATTATAAGTATAAATTATGTTTGTAATCATTTAATTGACAAGCAGACATAATGTAGATAGAATTTAAGGACTTGTGGACGATTTGAATAAAATAATTGGGGCTAGGTTGCGAGACAGAAGAAAAGCCCTGGATCTGACTTTAGATGAATTGGCTTTAAGAGCCAATGTGTCCAAGCCCTATCTTAGCCAACTGGAAAATGGTGATTCAAAACGACCTTCTGCAGAAATTTTATACAGAATAGCAGTCGTTTTAGATATGTCACTGGCTGAGTTGATGGGGAAAAAACTTATTTTAAACAAAGATATAGCAGACAGTCCACCACCAGCATTACAAGAAGCTGCCATGAAATATGGTATTGATAATGAATATATTGGACTTTTGATGGGCTTCGCAAAACGAGCAGATAAAAATAATAAGTCATTAACAGTAGAAGACTGGTTAGGAATGTACACTACTATGAGGAAATATACTGACAAATGAGTTTGAAAACGAAGATTGACAAAGCTTATATTTTAAATAAAGCACAAGAATTGTTTAAGTTGGCTGATATAGAAAAAACTCCTGTAAATTTAAAATTGCTAGCATCTTTAGCCGGTATTAAAGATGTTATTGAAGATGACATTGAAGAAGCAGGCAACTTAATTCCTAATAAAGGATCAGGAGCAACGATTGTATTAAGAGAATCAGACAGTGCAGAAAAAAAGAGATTTACGATAGGTCATGAAATTACGCATACCTTTTTACCAGGCTTTGAATTGAAAGAACAATTTAGAGACAAAAACATAGGTAAATTTTCCCTTAAAAATGAAGTGGAATATCTTTGTGACTATGGTGCTTCAGAATTACTTATGCCATCTTTTTTGTTTGAACCACTATTCAAAAAATACGGTTATTCAATAGACGGTTTACTGGTATTGGCAAAAGCGTTTGAGTCTTCATTAGAAGCGACTGCAATAAAAATGGTTATGCAGAACCAAGAAAAATATGCACTTATTCAATGGATACATGACTATAAACCTGCGGATGAAGGAAAACTAGTACAAAATGTTTTACCTGGATTTGAACAATTATGCCCTAAGCCAGAAAAAGTATTAAGAGTAAGCTTTCCTTTTGGTTTTAAGAAAGATAGCTTTGTACCAAAGCACAAATCTTTAAAGGGTGACTGTCAATTACTTAAGGAATCATTTGATAAAAAGGAAAGATTTATTGGTAACGTTGAAATGGATTTTGAGGGATTTACTATTAGAACTAAAATTCATGCTCATCCATATTCATATGGTGGTAAAGAGAGAATGTTGACTTTATTGGAGGATTATAAAATTAATTAGAACTCAATCCTTTGAACGAAACCTGCGCTAGATATAGGTTTTATCAAAAGAGCCATGTATTAATGCGTTCTGTGGCCACCAGGGATACTCCCGGTGGACCCGTAATGTGAGCAGGTTAAATCAAAAAACTCAGATCACCAATTCTGCATCTCTTTAATAACTTCATTAGTTGTCGTCATGAGATATCCCTTTGTGGTTTTAAGATCAGAATGTCCAAGTGCTAGTGAAATCATATTGAGTGGCTTCCCAACATTTGCGTAATTGCTGGCAAATGTCCTTCTAAGCCCGTGAACATTAATTCTTATTCCAAGTCGCTTTGACAACCTTTCAACCTTTTGATGAAGCGTACCTCCATTTAAAGGCACATATTGTTTTATATTTTTTGAATACGTGATAAAAAAATTGTTCAGCTTAGTTTCTGGTCTGGCATTTTTATATTCAGTTAAGTAGTTTAATAGCCTGCTTGATACTCCTAGCCATCTGTTTTTTCGACCTTTCCCTAAGTGAACATAAATTGTTCTTTTGTTTAGATCCACATCTTCAATTCTTAAGTTACATAATTCAGAAGATCTTAAACCAGCTAAACCTAACATTGCAATTATTGTTTTGTTTAAAATTATGTCGTGATCAGACTGACTGAAACACTTAATACCAGCTTCATTGAGTAATCTTTCATAATCTTCACTTATACAATGTAACCGTACTGGAGGATAAGCTCTTTTGGGCTTTACTTTTTCTAAATCAATTAACAGAGAATCATCAGTAAGATTTTTAGCAATCAAGAATTTAATAAAAGATCTTAGTGCTTTATAAATATTGCCTTTCAAACTGAACTTCCTTGGAGCAATATTTCCTAAAACAGTTCTAAGAAACTCCAATGATATAAGTGATGTGTTTCTGTACCTTCTAGGAATACGCTCAAAGTAATAATTAAAGAAGTAATCATAAGAAGAGATTGTTGCTTCACTAAAAGGTTTGCCCGTTAATAAACCATTTCTGCACCAGGTTAACCATTCACTTTTTAGTTCATACACCCTATCAAAATTTGATAGATGCTCACATTGTTGTTTCCTAATATTTAAGATTTTTTCTTTCCATTCAAAATATCCAAAAACTGGCACTCTATAAGTAAAACCTCCTTTAAAAGGAACTCGAATATTAGGTATTTCTCTCTTTTCGAGTAATCTTTGAATACTTCTGGCTGATTTTTTTAAATCTTGAGCAATGTCTTTTGTTTTCTATCATAATTAGTTGCCTCCTAAATTAGAACTACTGCCAATTCGTCAAAAGACTAACTAATTTTGAACTATTAGATAGAATTTTGTTAATATATTATTTGGTTATTAAATAAGGATATAAAACAAAAGGTTATAGATTGTGGCACTGCTTGAAGAATTAAAAACTGGCTCAATAATAAAAGGACTATCAAGTGACGGCACAGCTAAGGTTGTAAATGTTGAGTGGTTTGGTAATCAAGCTATAAAGGTAGTTTACGAAGATTCAAGTGGCAGGCCCAAAGATAAGCTGGTCTACAGAAGTGACGAACCAACATTAGAAGTAGTCAAAAAAGGACTTCCCTGGTCATTTGATGGGGATGGAAGTTTATTTAGATTGGTTTCTGAAGCATCCCGAATTAATCTAGCTTATTTATTTGACCCTTATCTTGCTATACACACATCTTTAGTAGAACCACTTCCTCATCAAATTACAGCAGTATATGGTGATATGCTTCCTCGACAACCATTGCGTTTTTTGCTAGCAGATGACCCTGGAGCAGGAAAAACAATTATGGCTGGTTTGCTGATCAAAGAATTATTTATCCGGGGTGATGTTGAGAGATGTCTGATTGTATCACCAGGAAATTTAGTAGAACAATGGCAAGATGAATTATATGAAAAGTTTGGTTTGAGATTTGATATTTTAACAAAGGACAAAATTGAAGCTTCTTTAGAGAATCCATTTCAAGATTCAGGCTTTCTTATAGTTCGCCTAGATATGCTTAGCAGAAATGAAGACCTTCAAGCTAAGTTCAGAGCTTCTAAGGATTGGGACCTGATTATTTGTGATGAAGCTCATAAGATGTCTGCTACTTACTTTAGTGGTGAAATCAACTTTACAAAAAGATACCAGCTTGGACGTGTTCTTGGGGAAAAATGTCGACACTTTCTTTTAATGACAGCAACACCACACAATGGAAAAGAAGAAGATTTTCAGTTATTTATGGCACTCATAGATAGCGACAGATTTGAGGGTAAGTTTAGAGATGGTGTTCATAAAGCTGATGTAAGTGACTTAATGCGGAGGATGGTAAAAGAAGAATTAGTTAAATTTGATGGGAAACCTCTATTCCCTGAAAGGAGAGCCTACACTATAAATTATAAACTCTCTAATGAAGAAGCTGCTTTATATGCAGAAGTAACTAATTACGTTAGAGATGAGATGAATAGAGTAGAAAGATTCTCAGATGAAAATCAAACGCGAAGAGTTAATGTAGGTTTTGCAATGCAGTCATTACAGAGAAGACTAGCATCATCTCCAGAAGCTATATATCAATCCTTGCTCAGAAGAAGAGAACGCCTTGAAAGAAGACTTAATGAAGAGGTGTTATTGCAAAGAGGAGAACAAGTGCTATCTTCTGAGCAAGACGAAATGGACAGTGTAGATATAAGTGATTTAGAAGATGCTCCTGAGTCTGAAGTTAATGAAGCTGAAGAAACAATTCTTGATAGAGCAACTGCATCAAGAAATATTGAAGAACTAATAATAGAAATTGAAACACTTAAAAATCTTGAAGAACGAGCAAGAAAATTACGTAACTCTGGCAAAGATACTAAGTGGCTTCAATTAAACAGCATCCTAGATGATCCACTAATGATTGATAAAAGTGGAAATAGAAGAAAGTTGGTTATATTTACAGAGTCAAAAGATACTTTAAAATACTTGGAAAATAAAATAAAAAATAGGCTTGGTAATGATAAAGCAGTAATAGCTATTCATGGAGGGCTCTTAAGAGAAGAACGCAAAAAACTTATTGAAGGATTTACCCACGATAAAAATGTACTTATATTAGTAGCAACTGATGCTGTTGGTGAAGGTGTTAATTTACAGAGAGCTCATTTAATGGTTAATTATGATCTTCCGTGGAATCCAAACAGGCTAGAACAAAGATTTGGACGTATTCATAGAATTGGTCAAACAGAAGTATGTCACTTATGGAATTTAGTTGCATCTGAAACAAGAGAGGGTGAAGTATACAATCTTCTTTTAAAAAAATTAGAAAAAGCAAGAGAAAGTTTAGGTGGCAAAGTCTACAATGTTCTTGGACGTTTATTTGATGAATATCCATTAAGAGATTTATTAATTCAAGCAATAAGATATGGTGATGATCCCACTGTTAAAGCTAAGCTCGAACAAATTATAGAAAACGCTGTTAACAGCGATAAACTTGTAGAACTACTAGAAGAAAAAGCTTTAGTAAAAAATACACTTGATAAAGCTAAAGTTCAAGAAATCCGTGAAGAAATGGAAAGGGCTCAAGCTAGAAGATTACAGCCACATTTTATTCAATCTTTCTTTCTTAAAGCTTTTGAGCTTCTAGGCGGAAAATGTTATCCACGAGAAGAAGATAGATTTGAAATAACATATGTACCAGGCTCAATTAAAGAACGAGACAGACTAATAGGCATTGGAAACCCTATCCAATCACGATATGAAAGGATTTGTTTTGAAAAAGCTAAAATAAAAGAGCCTCCACTTGCTGCTTTTATATGCCCAGGGCATCCACTTCTTGACTGTACGATTGACTTGATACTTGAAAGATATCGAGATCTGCTCAAAAAAGGTACAGTTTTAATTGATGAGAATGATGACGGTGAAGAAAGCAGGGTGTTGTTTTATCTTGAACAAGTTATTCAAGATGGGAGGACTAATAAACATGGAAACCATCAAGTGATTTCTCAAAAGTATCAATTTACAGAAATAGATAAAAATGGCAAGCTAAACAGTGCAGGTGCAGCACCTTATCTTGATTACAGCCCTGTCAAAGATAACGAGCTCGAAATACTAAAGTCTGAAATAGAGACAACTTGGCTAAATAAAGATTTTGAAGCTGAAATAATTTCTTATGCCATTGAAAATCTAGTTCCAGAGCATTTAGAAGAAGTTAAAAATAGAAGGGTAAAAGAAATTGAAAAAATTGTAATTGAAGTTACTTCTAGATTGAGGAGAGAAATAAACTTTTGGGATCATAGAGCTGAAGAATTAAAAGTACAAGAAAGAGCTGGAAAAAATACTAAGTTAAGTTCATCCAATGCAGCTGCTCGTGCTCAAACATTAGAGGAAAGACTTCAAAGAAGATTAAAAGAGCTTGAAAGAGAAAAAGAAATTAGTGCCTTACCTCCACAAATTAGAGGGGGTGCAATTATTATTCCAAAAGGACTACTGGAAAAATTGAAGGGTGAAAAAGGAGTAAATGGTAATGCTCTTACATTTGAAGAAAGAGAGAAAATTGAAAAAGCAGCAATGCAAGCTGTAATTAGTATTGAAAAATCTATAGGAAGAGTGCCAAGAGATGTTTCAAAAGAACGTGGAATTGGTTATGATATCGAATCAAAAGATCCTAATACAGGCTCACTATATTTCATTGAAGTAAAAGGCAGGTGGCATACTAAGGATGAAATAACACTTACAAAAAACGAAATCTTATGTTCAAGAAATGAACCAGAAAAGTTTAGACTAGCACTAGTAACAATAGATGAGACTGGTCCTAAAATGCTTAAATATGTCAAAGGGGCTTTGTTTGGTGAACCTGATTTTGCTGAAACAACCAGAACATTTAACCTGAGCAAATTGCTTGAGCTTGCTGGAGATCCACTATGACTTATAAGAAAAAATTAATTGAAGTTGGATTACCTCTAGACTCTATTAATCAGGGTTCAAAACCAGAAACAGAAAATCCATTCTTAAGAAATCATCCGCGTTCTATTCATAACTGGTGGGCAAGAACACCATTATCAGTAAGTAGAGCAATATTGTTTGCACAAGTTATCGATGATCCAGCTTCTGATAAAAAAACTCCTTATACTCTTAAAAAGAGAAAGGAATTAATAAACTTTATTTCTCGTTTAGCTACTTGGGAAGCTACTCTTGATGAATCTACTTTAAACGAAGCTAAAAATATAATCAAAAAGCAATTTAATGGTGAGGTCCCTGAATTTTGGGATCCATTTGCAGGGAGAGGAAGTATACCACTAGAAGCTCAAAGGCTTGGATTTAAGGTTACCAGTAGCGATTTAAATCCTGTAGCAGTGTTAATCCAAAAGGGATTACTTGAGATTCCACAAAAACTAAAAAGACAAGAGCCACTAAATCCAAGGAATTTCAGGGAAGGAATTACAAGCAACAATATAATTGACATTTTAGAAACTGATCTCAAATATTATGCGTCTCAGATGAGGGAAAAAGTAGAAAAAGATTGTGGTAGATATTTTACTCTTAATACCCCTTCTTCTAAGAAGAATAGCTATAAATCTCTTGCTTTTTTATGGTGTAGAACTGTTGAAAGTCCAAATCCAGCTTTAAAGAGAATTCACGTACCTTTAATTTCAACTTTTCTGTTATCAAATAAAAAGGGAAGGCTAACATATTTAAATCCGATAATTAATAAAAGAGATTTTACCTGCAATTTTGAAATATCTACAGAACCAAAATGTGATCTAGAAAAAATAAAAAAAGGGACAAGGGCTAATAAAAAAGCTACTTTTAATTGTTTATTCTCTGATGTTCCGATAACCAATGACTATATTAGAAAAGAGGGTCAAGCGGGAAGAATTAGATATAGGTTACTAGCTATTCTGATTGAAAGCAATGGAAAAAAGTACTTTATAGAGTCTAATGAAACACTTGAAAAAAATGCTTTAGATATAACAGAAGAAAATGCACCTAATGAACAGTTAGCAGAAAATTCAAGGTATATGGCTCCACCTTTATATGGTCTTAAAAATTTTTCAGATCTCTTTCTGCCAAGGCAAGCAAAGGTTTTGGTTTATTATACTAATCTGATAAAAGACATTTATAATGATGTCTTAAAAAAATCAAGTGGTGACATTGAATATGCTAAGGCGATAGCTTTGTACTTAGGCTTTGCAGTATCTAGAATGACTGACTATGTTAACACTCTTACTACATGGAACCCCACGAATGAAAATACCGGACATTTGTTTCAAAGACAAGCTATTCCAATGGTCTGGGATTTTGTAGAAATAAATCCAATTTCAGGACCTATAAATATTGAAATAGCAACAGAATGGATTTGTTCTTCTTTAAGATCAATACTAATTCATCAAATACCTGCAAGGGTCGTTCAGCATAATGCAATGGATAATAATTTATCGTTTTCTTTACATCCAATAATATCAACTGACCCACCTTATTACGATAATATTGGTTATAGTGATATTTCAGATTTCTTCTATGTCTGGCTAAGGAAAACGCTTAAAGAGATTTTTCCTCAAGAACTTTCAACAATTTTAACGCCTAAAGAATCAGAGCTAGTTGCTGTTAACTCTAAAAAAAGCGGTAATCAAGCAGAGCAAAAGAAGGATTTTCAGGACAAATTTTTAGAAGTATTTAGAAACTTACATAAAGTAAGTAGGAATGATATTCCTATAACTATTTATTATGCCTTTCTGCAAGAGGAAGGTAAATCAAGTGAGAATGAAAGATATTCAACGGGGTGGGAAACTATGCTGCAAAGTATGATAGATGCTGGCTTTCAAGTAACAGGTACATGGCCTATAAGAACAAGTAAAGCTGCTCGTTCAGTTGCATTAGGAACCAATGCGTTGGCATCTACAATTATTTTAGTATGCAGAAAAAATGAAGTGTCTTTAAAAAGCAACACAATCACAAAAAAAGATTTTATAAGGCTACTCAAAGATGAACTTACTAATACTATTAAAGAGTTCCAAGAATTAAATTTAGCTCCAGTTGATTTACCTCAAGCATGCATAGGACCTGGGATAGCAATTTACTCTTCCTATAAAGAAATATTAGAACCAGAGGGAACAAAGGTTTCTGTCAAAACTGCACTAAAGTTAATTAATAGTATTCTTGATGAGGTTATATCTAAGCAAGATGAAGATTATGATCCTGATACCAAATTTGCTATAACATGGTTTCAGCAGTATGGTATTAATGAGGGTCCTTATGGAGATGCAGAAAAAGTTGCTTTAACAAGAAATATATCCGTTGATGGTGTTGAAGATTCTGGGATTATTAAAGCAAAAGCTGGAAAAGTTAGATTATTAAAACGTGAAGAATTATTACCAACATGGGATCCATCTACAGATAAAAGACTTACGGTTTGGGAAATGACTCAATACCTAATAAGAGAACTTCAACTAAATGGTGAGTCAGGAGCAGCATCTTTATTACTTAGATTAGGTAGCAAAGGAGATCTGGCACGAGAACTTGCATATAGAATGCATGGATTAAGTAAACAGAAAAATTTAAATGAGGAGGCAGTTGCCTATAATTCTTTAATTACTGAATGGGACAGTATTGCTCAACTAGGAAATGAGCTTCAAAATACTCAACAAATTAAATTACTACATGTATAGGAGGGAATACTTCAATGGCTATGAATAATGGAGAAAGAATAGTTAAATGTCTTGAACTTTTAAGAGAAGGGCTAACGCCATTTGCTGAGCAAAGATTTAAAGCACACTTTGGAAAAGATTGGACCAGAGAGATAAGAGTGACACTAAAAGATTCCTTTAAGTTAGATAAAGGTGGAAATATTATTTGGGATACTCAGGCTCTATTAAAAGCTATAGGAGACAGTTGGCAAGAGGTTTTCAGAGATACTTTTGGACATAATGAAAGAGCATGGGTTAGTGAATTAAGAACCGTAAGAAATGATTGGGCTCATGAAAAAACATTTTCTACCGATGACACTTATAGAGCTTTAGATACTATTCAGCTTTTATTAGCATCTATTTCAGCACCAAAACAAGCATCTGAAGTTGGAAAGTATAAACAAGAACTTTTAAGAAATAAATACGAAGAACAAGCTCGTTATGAGGCATCCAAATCGCTTTCAATAGATGGAGAACCATCAGCAGGATTAAAATCTTGGAGAGAAATAGTAACGCCACATCCTGATGTAAGTTCTGGCAAATATATACAAGCTGAGTTTGCTGCTGACCTATCTCAAGTTCACAGACAAGAAGCAGAAATTGAGTATCAAGATCCAAAAGAGTTCTATAGAAGGACATATTTAACAGAAGGTTTGAGAAGCCTTTTGTCTAATGCTTTAAAACGCCTAAGTGGACAAGGGGGTGATCCTGTAATTGAGCTGCAAACAAGTTTTGGTGGTGGAAAAACACATTCAATGCTTGCTTTGTATCATCTCTTTTCTCCGAATACAAAGGTACCAGATTTACTTGGTGTTGATAATTTAATCAAAGAAGCTGGAGTTACCTTAATTCCATCAGTAAAAAGAGTAGTTTTAGTAGGTCAATCTTTAGCACCTGGTCAACCTGATAAGAAAAAAGATGGAACTATAGTAAGAACTCTATGGGGTGAGATGGCTTGGCAGCTTGGTGGTAAAGATGCATATTCAATGATTGCTGATTCGGATAAAAATGGTACAAGTCCTGGCTCTAAACTTATTTTAGATCTCTTTAAGCAATACTCACCTTGTCTCATACTTATTGATGAATGGATTACATATATTCGACAAACCTATCATTGTAATGATTTGCCTGGTGGTTCTTTTGATGCAAATATAACATTTGCACAAGCACTAACTGAAGCAGTAAAGGCATCAAAAAATACACTTCTAATTGCTAGT
>JAHFBE010000055.1 GCA_023250205.1 Candidatus Melainabacteria bacterium
ATGATATAGGTAAAGTTCCTCTATTAACTGCAGAGGAAGAAAAAATATTGGCGTATAAAGTTAAGCAAGGGGACAAAGAGGCTAAAGATGAGTTAACTGTTAGAAATTTAAGATTAGTTGCTTCAATTGCTAAAAGATATTTAAACAAAGGGCTCTCGTTTTCTGATTTAATCCAAGAAGGTAATTTAGGGTTAATGAAAGCTGTAGAAAAGAATGATCCAGATAAAGGTTTTAGATTTTCCACATATGCAGCCTGGTGGATAAAAAGTTATATAAGGAAAGCACTTAATGACACATCAAGAACAGTAAGAGTACCTTCTCACATGTTGGCTCAAATTAAAGGTTTAATTGAAACAACAAAAAAATTATCACAAGAATCAAATCAAATCAATGTTTCAAATACTGATATTGCTGCTCACTTGAATATTACTGAAGAAAAAGTCAAAGCCCTTCAATCAGCATGTAAGCAACCAATCTCTATTAACGGTGCGGTTTCGAATGATGACGAAAGATCTTTTGAAAGCCTACAAGCAAGTGATGATGAGGATCACACTGAAAGCATTGCTTTAAAATCTGATCTCCAACTCGTTTTAAAAACCCTCACTCAAGGTGAACGTGAAGTAATAATTTTACGATTTGGACTAGATGGCTCTGGAGCAAAGACTTTAGATGAAGTAGGTAAAATACTAAGAGTTAGTAGAGAAAGAGTCAGACAGAAAGAAGCCGCTGCTATGAAAAAATTACAATCTCCAGAAAGAATAGAAATACTTAAAGCTTATATGACCCCTGCTCTTGCATCATAAGAACCAAAGTTAAAATATTAAATATTTTCCTTCTTTTCTAAGTCCATACACGACTTTCAAATTTGTCTCATCAGAGATTTGTTCAATAGCAGCTTTAAATTTTTCGAAAGATTTTTGATCATCTAATATTGTTCCAGTCAAAATAAAACGGGGAAATTTATCTTCTTCCAATCTAATATTTAACCTATCCAGTTCAGGATAGTATCTTAGAATATATTCCGCAACATCAAGTTGAGATTGAATTGGTCTTCGAAATATCAGAATGTTTCCTCTTTTTTCCAATCCATAAACTACATTTATATTTGTTTCTTCAGTAATTTTTAATATAGCAGCACTTATTCTTTGAAAGACTTCTTTATCATCTTTAATTTCTCCAGTTAAAACAAAACGTCTAATATTATTTTTTTCTTCTATCTCAACTCCTACATAACCCAACAAAGAACCTCGTAAAAGAACACTGTTTGCCTTGTTTTCTAAAAAATCCAATTCTCTTATCTTTTTCAAATCGTGATTTGAGCCTATTTGATGATTTATATGTTGAAAAAATACTTTCATTATTTTTTAAGTTCTTAATTATTTTACCTAGAAATTATCAATTAATAAGCAATTTAAATTTGTAATTCGATTTTAACTTTTTGAAGGAAATAAACCTGTAAAATAGCCTGAAGACTATTTAAGACTAAAATGACTGCAATAATAACAGAACATCCAACAGTAAAAACAAAAACTGCAGGTATACATACTCCTCGGTTGGCCTCAGATCTGCTGCCATCCTATAAAGCAACTGCTTCTGATTTAAATCCTGACTTAGCCAAACTACTTGGAAAAATAACTACTCCCACAACAGTAAAAATTGCTAATCAAACAGTCGAACCTGAACAATCTCAAGACGCTAAACCTAAATCAAAACAAACCGTACAATTTGTACCATATTCTCACCCCACCCCAGGAAAGACTCAAATTCATATTAGGGGAAAAGGCTATGGAGAAAATTCTTCTATTCAACTCGAATATAATCCTGACGATATACCAATAGTTGACATTACAAATAATCCTAGAAATCAAATAAAGCTAGATGGAATAGAGCGAGACTTTCTTAAACAAGCAAAGCTACTTGTAGAAGAAATAAAGAAAGAATGGAAAATTGCACAGGATTTAAAGAAACAATACAAAGTTATAAATAACAGTTATAAAGAAGAGTTGAAAAAATCTTTCAAATATAGAGTTGATGATTCTGAGTCAGAATCTTTCAGTAAAAAGAAGAAGGTCGTCCGATATTCATCAACTGAAGAGAAAACGGCATTAAAAAAACTGGCTTCTGATAAAAAAAAGGAATGCGAAGCACATCCCCTCTGTAATCTCTATGGAAAGGGTAAAACTGTAGGCTTAGAGCAACTCAAAGAAGTATTAAAAGAGAAATTACGTTACTTAGTTTCTGAAGGTAGTATTGATCACAATCTAGAAGAAGATAAAGCTTTTGAAACCTTAGCCATTTATTTATGCGTTAGAACTAAATACAATTCAAAAAACGGCTTCATTAAAGAACTACCACATGGATTTTTAAATCCTGACGATGAGTCAATAGCTGAACAACTAAAAACCCTAGGTAAATATTTTATTGTTAATTTAACAAAAAATGATACTGCAGACAAAGCTGAAGATTTTCGAGACTGGGCAAAAAGCTTAAGCAATGCAGGATTACAAAAAATGGGAAAACTCATATCTCCCACGGAACTTCTAAAGCTTTGCTATCCGGGTTATATGGATGCTCCAAATCCACCAATAAGGGAAGGTAAGATTTCATCTCCCGATAAATGGACAGGGGAGCAAAATGATTCTACAAAGATTAAATTAATGGCAAAAAGAACCTGTCAATCCGTTCTTATAGAAGAAGGTGTAGTAGATTCTAGCGGAAATATAGATGTAGAGAAATTTCTTGAGAAAGACTGGGGAAAGATTTTTTATGACCCAAAATACGGACTGCGAGGAGCTATTGGAATTTGTCCTTTTCTACCAAGCACCATTTCCTGCATTGAAATTGCAGCTCCAGGGCTAATAAAGAGAGATAGTAAAGAAGGAGTAATTCCTTACTGGAGATTTAAATACCCTAATAAATTTAATGGCAGCGTAGGAACTAAGCTTATTAACGAAATTACAAAACATATCGTAGAAGACAAATTAAAACTTATTGATGAGCATGGTAATGTAAGTGCTGAAAAAATAAGACAGGTCTCTGACTGGGCTAAACAATTTAATGATGAGTGTTCAGGCTGCTTACATCGTTCAGGAGCTGGAAATGCTTATGAAGCATTAAAGAGAGTCTATCCTAAATTATTTGGATGGAAAAACAATCAAATACAACCCGGTGATATTAGGTTTTCTAAAATGTGGCATGGCTATGAAGGTCAGGTTCTATTTAGACTTCGCTTTGCTAAAAGTATTCATACTGTATTTGAAAAGTTAAAAGAGCAAGAGGTTGAAGGATTTAGAAATCACACAGTAAAGTTTAATTCAAACTCTATGAACACCCTTGAGATTTCAAGGCGAGATTTTATGAATCTCAGGAATTATTACATGTCGAAGGGAATTACATGGGTAGATCATTTTGCTGCATTTAACCTTACTGCAGGTTTTGCTGAAGTGGCAAAAAATATTCCCAGAGCTTTTGCCTTTACATTAGGACCCGTGGATAAAACGACTGGAAGATTTGGAAACACTGCTATTAATATCGAAGATGTAAAAGATAAAAATCCAACCAGAACCTTTCTTATAAGTAACTTATTAAAAGACCTAGATTCTCCACCTAAAACACATGAAGTTAAGATAAATGGATTGTTTTTAGATTATTCACCTGGTAATTCAACCGGCATAGAAGGAACTTGTCTTGAAAAATATTTAATTCATAGACCTCAATCAGACATATACAAAACAACAGATATATTTTACAAGGCATTTTCAGCAGGCATTTTACCTTCATCAAAAAAAGATCCTTACACTAAAACAAATGACAGAACAACTATTCTAGAAAAAATTCTTACTACTACCAATCCACTTAGCCACAACAATAATGATTACCTCATTTCTGATGAAGAGTTAAGGGGGCTTTTTAAAGTTCTAGATGAGGAAATCATAGGCAATGTTTCAATAAATGATGAGCAAAAGAATAATTTAAAAGGAATAATAAAGAGATTACTATCATCAAAAAGAAGTAGTACAAGAGAAATACTCACTCAAGCTATAGAAACTGACAAAAAGTACGGAACAAGGGGAAATAATTTAGGACTTTTAAATACCATTATTGAAGATATAACTGAAGCAATAGCTATTCACGAAATGCGACATGAAAGAATTTATAAAACATACTCAACACACTTTGACAGAATTGTTGGGAATTTAAAAGTAAAAGAAAAGGATGAGAGTGAAGAACAACTAACAGCCATATCTGAAGAACAAGAAAACGTAACACCTCCAGTAAATGAACGAGATTTGCTAATAGAAGAACTCTCTGGTGGAAGTGAAGCAACAAAAGAAAAAATCTACGAAGAGCTTGAAGAACTTGCAATGGAAGAAGAAATATTAGAAGTTAGAGCTATTGCTGAAAAAAGAGCTAATGAAACTGGAAAAAGGATCGATGAAAACGAGGATATATTAAGAAGACTTATTGATGTATCTCTAGACTCTGGGAAAGAAAGAACACGCTTATTAGGGAAAATATTGGAAGGTGATATAACTATTCAGGTAAAGATTCTAGAGCAGTTTAGAGATAGAGCAAAATATTCCAGATCAAATGGAAGGTTTGATTATAGCTCACTTAGAGGGAAAATTCGTATACCGACTAAAGTGGATCATCTATACAGAGATAATATAGAAAATCCTACTATTGATCCTTCAAAGATTGATTCTGAAATTCTTACTCTCATTCCAGAGTATTGGCCTCACAAAGAAGGCTCCCCACAAGCAATTCCACTTTTATACTGGAATAACATTCTTCATATTGCAGTGCCTGAAGATGCTGACTCTACCATGCTAAAAACTCTTACCAGTAATTTAAAAGATATAAATCTTGAACCCAGAATAGTAAGTTCTCAAAGCTGGCAAGAATTAACTCAACACTACAAAAAACACTATAGATTTTCAAGGATTGATCCTGACAAATCAAGAATAAATCAATTTATTTCAAAGAGAGAAGAAGATCTTATGATTGAAAATTTGGCTTTATTAAGAAAAGCAGCAAAAGAAATAATGAACGGGAAGTAATAGTATATTGTTCTTGCGGGTAAATATTATTTCAAGCCCATGCAATAAGTAAAAAGTTACCACCTGTTTTATCACTTTTTAAATCATTCGTGGAAGATAAATTTTGACCGGGCATTAACTGAAGTCCTAAATGTTTTTCAAGAAGCTCTATACCATTACTGTAATCTTTGTATTTCTTCATCTCTGTATATAATTTATTCGATGCTTCAACTGCTTTTTTAAACCTTGGATCATCCTGCGGATTTATAACTGATTCATCATTAGCTATTAAAAGCATCTGATTAAATATAAAATTATAATAAGCCATTGCAGTATTTTGTTTTTCTACTTCTTCGTAACTAGTATTTGGATCCACTATTAATTTTTCTGGTACTAGATTAGGTATAAAATCATCATAACAAGGATAAAGCTTTTTAAAGGTAAATCCTTTGAATCCTGCAGCTTCAAACACATATTTAAAATCGGATAGTCTTAATTTATAATCTCCAAACCTATCTTTAGCAAGGCTTGATACCAGAGCTTCTATTTCTCTCTCATTTAAAGGAACAATATATTCTTGTACATAGGGATCATTTAGATCTACATTAATACCTCCTTGTTCTTTCTTAGCCTTAGCATATACTTTTGGATCAACTTTATCTCCCATAAGAGCATTAAAAATCACATGTCCACGCTGTATTGCAAGACTCTTTTCTCTACTATAGGGCACTATAGGATCATAATAAGGAGGAAGCTCTTCCTCAAGTATTACTGGTGCACCAGGTTTTAAATGTTTTTCGCGAAAAGTTTTTAAGATTTCAATTAGCTCCTCAATATAAGGAGTAGAATCTGTAAATCCTCCAAAAGAGACCAAAGCGTCGACTGAATTAGAGATTTCGGGTTCATAGCTTTCAATACCTACATTTAAAGGACGAACTAATTTATGAGCACTCATATTAGACACAAGTCTTGCATAATACTTAGGATCAATTTCTATAGCATCAATTTTTGCATCTGGCATTTTCCTTACAATATCAATCGTTGAGGTTAAACCATCGGCAGGTCCCATTTCAGCAATTATCCCTTTCCCACCTTCAGTTTGAAGAATTGTTTTTAGAATTGGGATTATGTGAGCTTCTCTTATCTCATATCTTTTAGGATGAAATCGTTGAGTATCATGATATTGTTGATGGGGTGGTATCTTATCCGGATCTATATAAGCACCCATCCCGGTAAAACCTATTTTTCCACGAGGAACATTACTTCCAACAACTGTTTTTAAATGAGATTCGAACATAATTTTCTTATATAAAAGTTTTAATTTATTCAAATAAGCCTATCAGACTTATTCTTGTCAGTATAAAAGCTTAGAGAAATTTAATCTAAAAAATAAAGAAATTATAAAACGTTAAGATGGTTTAAAATAAAACCATGTCAACAAACACTCTTTTAATTCCAGTTCTTAAAGATATTCAGGAAGCTGGATTAAGAATTTCAAAATATCTTTTGAAAACTCCTTTAAAATACTCTGCCCCATTAAGCAAACTGACTGGAGCAAAAGTCTACATAAAATATGAAAACGCAAATCCAACCTGTGCCTTTAAAGTGCGTGGAGGAATCAATTTGGTTTGTAAATTGATTGAAAGAACTGGTGTAGATGCGTTGCATGCAACGCATCTACTGGCAGGTTCTACCGGGAACCACGGTCAATCCATTGCTTATGCTGGAATGTTATTTAATGTTCCAGTCAAAATTGTGGTTCCTGAAGGTGCAAATGAAAGCAAAGTTCAAGCTATAAAAGATTTTGGTGCTGAGATTGTTCATCATGGGAAAGATGTATTTGAAGTATGGGAATACTGTGAAAAACTTGCAAAGGAAAAAGAATATTTATATATTCATTCTGTAGAACAACCTGAACTCTTTGAAGGAGTTGGAACAATAGGACTTGAAATCTTTGAAGATTTACCTGACATAGACTGCTTTATCACTTCAGTTGGTGGTGGCAGTGGATTATGCGGTTCTTCTATAGCTCTTAAGAGCTTGAATTTAAGAATAAAAACCTATGGTGTTCAGTCAGATGGTGCACCTGCACTTTATGATAGCTTTAAACAAAAAAAACTAATTTCACATCCATCTTTAAATACTTTTGCAGAAGGGTTAGCAACTCGAAGTACCCATAAATATTCTTTTGAAATCATGCAAAAATATGTTGATGATATTTTTCTAGTCAGTGACGAAGAAATTAAAGAATCAATTCTTTTACTTTTAGAGCATTGTCATACTGTAGCTGAAGGTGCTGGTGCTGCATCACTTGCTGGATTAATTAAAAACAAAGAGTTGTTCAAAGGCAAAAAGGTTGCTTGTGTTTTAACAGGTGGGAATTTACAAATGGATATTTTAAAAGAAATAATAAATTCACAAGACAATGAATAATCCTAAAAGGAAGAAAATTTTAATCGTTGGAACAGGTGCCGTAGGCGGATACTATGGTGGAATGCTTGCAAAAAAAGGATACGATGTAACTTTTATAGCAAGAGGTGCAAATTATAAAGCACTAAAAGAAAAAAGACTAACCTTAACTAGAGATGGTGTTAAAGAAATAATACCCATCAATGTTGTAGAGATTTGCCATGGCAAGTCTCTACAAGAAACATTTGATTATGTTTTTATCTGTGTTAAATCAGCTCAAACAGAAAAAGCTATAAAATCAGTAATCAATAACATCAATGAAAACACATCAGTTATTTCTTTTCAAAATGGTGTAGAAAACGAAGAAATCATCTCAAATATTATAGGTGTAAAAAAAACAATAGGAGCAATTGTGTTTGTCGCAGCTCAATTAACTGAACCAGGAGTTATTTTTCAGTCTGGCTATAACGGTGCCGTAATAGGTGAGTTAACAGGAAAAATAACCGACAGAATTTCAGAGATACAAAAAATGCTTTTAGAATCAGGAATAGACTGTAAGATTACAGAGAATATTCAGGGAGAATTATGGAACAAGCTAGTTTGGAATGCTTCATTTAATCCTCTTAGCGTAATTACTGGTAAAACAGTAGATAAGCTTTTAGCAGAAGACTATAATCTCGTAAAAGACACAATGACTGAGGTCAAAGATGTGGCTATCGCTTTAGGATTAAATATTAGACCTGATACTGTAGAATTTAATTTAAACCGTTCAAAAGGATTTATTGGGTTTAAAACATCTATGTTACAGGATTTTGAAAGAGGCAAATCAATTGAAATAGAGGAGCTTGTCGGCATAGTAATAAGAAAAGCAAAAGAGAAAAATATTTCTGTGCCCAATATTCAAAGAATTTATAATGAAATAAAACAGAAAATAACCACCAGCCATGTCACTTATTAAAATAACAGTCTAAACAACAAAAATCTCTTACTGTATTTGTTTGAGATTTTTTGAAGATTTTCACTAGTCTCTCTGGCTTTTTCAGCAGTAACTTTAATATTATCCTTGAACTCTTTATCTGTAACGATACTGCTTAATTCATTAGTTAATTTATCCAGCTTATCTGACAAAGAATTTATATTGGAAATTGTTTTTGGAAGCTCTAATTCTTGTTCAGTTTGCCTTAATTGTTTAACAAAATCAGAGACTTCATGTGATGTATCTTTTGCAGTTGTACTGATTTCAAGAATATCTTTTGCAAGACCTTGTTCATCAAGAAGTTTTGCGGTTTGCGCTGTAATCACTTTCAAGGAAGATGTTGTCGCTTTAAAGTCTTGTTGTACCTGTTCATCACCAATGATCTTATTTAGATTATTGCCGACTTCTACAACACTGTTTGCCAATGTATTTGAACTTGTTGCAAGCTGTTCAAGTTTTTCACTAGTAGTACTTAGTAAAGTCCCTGCATTATCCACCAGCCTGTTCACATTTTTAACAACAGTTCTTACATCCTGAATTGTTGCAATAAGCATTTCAACATCTTCATCTTTTAAAAGAGTATTTATTTTAGTTACAGCTTCTTTAAATGCCTCGGAAGATTCTATGTTTGCCCTCATAAATCGTTCAAAACGCAACGGTTCTTGTGTGATATACACCTTCTTAAAATTCTTATCAAATAAAGTCCGAGTTATTATCGGACTGATTTCTACATATTGCTCTCCTATTAATCCAGTTGGAACAATACTTATTTTTGAAAGAGGTCCTATGGGTACATCTTTCTTGGTTATTATAAGAGTAATCTCGACATGATTTTTACTCTCTTTTAATTTTTGTTGCTCAAATGCAATCCCTTGTTGTAAGTGTATTTGAGCAGATATGTTTAGATTTTCTAACTTTTCTTTAAGAGTCTTAATTCCATTTAAATCTTTTGATACATCAATTTTCTTTTCTATTTCTTCTGCTTGCTTTATTTCAGTATTACTGAGATCTAAAAATTCATTCTTAACATGTTCTGATTTCTTTATAAAAGTTTCATTCTGAAGAACAGGCTTAATATCTTCTACTACACCAACTCTAAGTCCACTCCACCGAACTATAGAACCTTCTTCAAGACCGCTTACATCTTCAAAATGGACTTTTATTTTTTCCAGATTATAAAGCTTATGTCCCTTTAACCAAAATAAACTAAAGAGTAAAATTGACAAACCAAGTATTGTCACTAATGAAACTTTTGCTAAATCTTCTTGTTTTGACATAATTTTTTTTAACGCTTCGTCGCATCTTCGTTATTTATATTTTAAAGGAACTACGATGACTCCTCTGCTATTTCTCTACGTTACTTTACGATGCAAGGATTTTCTAACACGAAAATCCTTGCATTAACTAATTCTGAGTTACATTTTAGAGCAAATAACTAACAATGCTAAAATAAAGCTGTTACAAAACAAGAATTAATAAAGGACATAATATGACAGCAAACTTAACTATAGAACCACATGGCAGCACACTAATAAATTGCTTTGACAACAATCCTGCAGAATCACTCAAAGAAGCAAAAAGCTTTACTGCAATAACAGTTACAAAGAGAGTCCTCTGCGATATAGAAATGTTTGCAATAGGTGCCTTCAGTCCACTTAACGGTTTTACTGGCAAAAAAGACTATGAATCAATAGTTGAAAAAATGCAATTAGCAAATGGCTTAATTTGGCCTATTCCTATTACACTTCAAGTAAATAAAGAGACTTATGAAAAAGTAAAAAGTCAGTCTAAAATTGCACTAAAAGATGAGTCAGGTGAAATAGTAGCTATTTTAAATTTGAAAGAAATTTATCAACCAGATTTAAAGAAAGAAGCTGAGTTAGTTTATAAGACCACTGATCTAAGTCATCCTGCTGTTAAAAATATTTTTGAGGGTGGAGAATATTATTTAGCCGGAGATATAAAAGTTTTAAAAAGCACTTACGATGAATTCCCCGAATATAATCTTGGCTGCAAAAAAACAAGAGAGATTTTTAAAGAAAAGGGATGGAATCAAATCGTTGCATTTCAAACAAGAAATCCCGTTCACAGAGCACATGAGTATCTTCTAAAGGTAGCTCTAGAAACCGTAGATGGTTTAATGCTTCACCCAACAATGGGAGAAACCAAAGGTGATGATATTCCTGCAAACATTAGAATGAAATGTTATCACGAAATATTAGATAAATATTTCCCAAAAAACAGAACATTGCTTTGCATAATGCCTGCAAGTATGAGATATGGTGGTCCTCGAGAAGCTATTCTCCATGCAATAATTAGAAAAAACTATGGTTGCACGCACTTTATAGTGGGAAGAGATCATGCAGGCGTAGGCAACTATTATGGTACATATGATGCTCAAAAAATATTCAGCGAGTTTAAACCAAATGAGCTTGGAATTACTTTACTATTTTTTGAACACAGCTTTTTCTGTAAAGTTTGTAATGAAATGGCATCATTTAAAACCTGTCCTCATGATGCTTCTAACCATATGATATTAAGCGGTACAAAAGTAAGGGAAATGCTACGAAATGGAGAAATTCCACCAGTAGAATTTACAAGACCTGAAATTGCCAAGATATTAATTGAAAGCATGAGATCGAAAGTGCCATTGTAAAATGTCATTGCGAGGAGTCTGCCTTAAGCAGACGACGAAGCAATCTCACGAACGTTAGGAGATTGCCACGCCTCATTCCATTCGGCTCGCAATGACATGAGTAGAAATATGAACATCCTCGAAGAAATAATTGCTTATAAAAAACTTGAGGTTGAGAAATCTAAAGAAAATTTACCATTTAACAGATTAAAAGAAACAATCTGTAGAAGTGTCATTAATTGCGCTTCTACAAGATTTACAAATAAATTAAAATCAAAAATAGATAAGAAACAAGTTGCTCTAATCGCTGAAATTAAAAAGTCCTCTCCATCAAAAGGAGTTATAAGAAAAGACTTTGATCCAATTGAAATAGCAAAAGCTTATAAAGCAGGCGGTGCAAGCTGTTTATCAGTTTTAACAGATGAAAAATACTTTCAGGGGAAATTGAGCTACATAAAAGAAATAAAAGAAGTTATTGATTTACCAATTCTAAGAAAAGATTTCATCATAGATCCTTATCAAATCTATGAATCTATCTACAATCAAACTGATTGTATTTTATTAATAGTCGCTGCTTTAGAAAGAGATAATTTAAAAAGATTATTTGAGCTAGCTTCTGAGAATAAAATCGATATCTTGGTAGAAGTACATAATGAAAAAGAAATGGAAACTGCTCTAGAAATTAATCCAGAAATGATTGGCATTAATAACCGTGATCTAACAACATTTAACACTGATTTAAATGTCACCAAGAATCTGGTTTCAAAATACAAAAAAGATCTTACAGAAAAAATCATTGTCAGTGAATCAGGAATTTTTACTCGTGATGATATTCTATTTTTAACAGAATCTGGTGTTTACTCTTTCCTCATAGGAGAAGGGTTAATGAGAGAAAAGGATATTAAAGATGCTACAAAGAAATTAATTGATTTATAGACTGATAAATCTTAATTAAAGGTAGTTAACCAAATTAAAAGCTAATTCTGAAAAAATTATAAGATAGATTTAATGATTTGTAGTTGTTTTCTGTTTTAGTCTTGTGATAGTATCAAACCATACATTTCATTTTTCAGTTGAGGGCAACATTATGACAGTTTCAATCTCAGGCAGATACGCTAGCAAGTGGCAATTACCAATAGAATCACCTGTATTAAGAAAAGTATTGGCTGACAAAGTGAGGCTTGGAGCTTCAGTACCACAAGATCTTGCAGTAGAAATAGTGAATGACTTGCCAGAAAATTTTGAACTTAGACCATGGTATCAAGGAAGTCTTTCCAAACAACAATTGACACAAGCAGTTTCAAGTGGAGCAGGATACCCAGCTCTCATACTGGTAAGAGACGCCGTCAAAGAAACTCCTAATAGTAACACCGTTACTTCAAACAAAGAAACTCCAGTATTTGTCGACAGTGGACCCTATGTTCCATCATCGTTCAATCTAAGCAATCCAAGTAATTTTGCATAAAAATCATTTCTTTATAATTTTTAAGATCCCAACACTCACAAAATATAATGAAATCAATATCCCACCTACAATACCCATATTAAACGGATCAGGAGTAGGAGTGAGAACGGCACCACAAATTACACTAGATAAGAGAGCATAGCGCCATTTGCTAAGAAGCATTTTGGAGTTTACTATTCCAACATTTGCAAGAGCCAGTATTACAATTGGCAAAAGAAAAGTAGAACCACATATTGCCATAATCATTAGAGCAAATGAAATAAAACTTTCAATACTTATACTAGTTGAAATAACATCTTTTCCAAATCCAAACAAAAAGTTAAGCATAGAAGGTGCTACAAAAAAATAAGCAAATACTGCACCAATAAAAAACAAGAAGGGAGCTCCTACTAAAATCGGAAGAGCAATCTTTCTTTCTCTCTCCTTTAAACCAGGCATAATAAAACTACCAAGCTGCCATAAAATAATAGGAGAAGCTACTAATATTCC
>JAHFBE010000056.1 GCA_023250205.1 Candidatus Melainabacteria bacterium
CAAAGTGAGGCGCGGCAATCCCAAACAATTTACGCAAGTTAGATCGGGATTGCTTCGGCATTTCATGCCTCGCAATGACATATGTTAAAATTAATTTCCCATGAATGAAATGCTTTTATTCTTTGTAGGATCTTTTGTTTCACTGTTTTCTATAGTGGATCCATTTCTTGCTGTCCCTGTCTTTGCTTCACTTACACAAAAATATACAGCAAAACAAAAAACTGAAACTGCAAAGAGAGCAAGCTTGTATGTCTTTGGAATTTTAATTGTATTTTTTATAGCTGGTGGACTTATATTAAAATTTTTTGGAATATCTCTAGAAGGTCTTCGCATTGCTGGTGGGTTAATGATTATTGGTTCTGCTATTGAAATGCTACAGAAAAAAGATAGACTTCTTCCTCAGGAACAACAGGAATCTGAAGAGAAAGATGACATTGCATTCTCACCACTTGCTATGCCTATTTTAAGTGGACCTGGTGCTATAGCGGTAATGATAGGAATGACAACTGATGCAAGAACTGCTTTTCATTATGTGGTTATTTTACTTACTATAAGCCTTGTTGCTTTTAGCTGTTATATCTTTTTAATTCTTGCACATGCTATTGCTCATAAAATGGGAGCAACCATGATGAAATCCTTTACAAGAATTATGGGATTTATGCTTTTATGTATTGGCGTGCAGTATATAGTTAATGGTGTTATGCCGCTTTTGAAGATAGCATTTAATTCTTAAATTATATTTATGCTGCAGTTTTAAATGTTCTTAAAAATGAAATAACAAAGCTATCCATAATAGTTTTACTTTTAAGATCAACAAATGGAGAAATATCTATGCAATCTCCTTTTTCTGAAAGTTTTGCAACTTGCATTCCCATAAATCTTACTTGTCCAAATTCATCTTGATTAGGTTCAATCTTTTTCTTCTTTCGGTCACCAGCATAATAAATAGGTACTATTTTTACCTCATAAACCTCTCCGTTTTTAATTGTTTCTCCAGCACTAATGCCTGTGGTTAAAATACCTCTTGGGTCAACTAATATGCCTGCATCTTCTCCTTTAGTTTCTGATTTTGTCCCAAATTGGTATCTAATTTGGTGGAAAGAATCTACCAATCTAAAGTCTGGTCTACCATCAGATAGCAATACTATATTTCCATTGTTGTCTAATTTAACTAAAACATTTAAAGTATGAGGTTCTAAAACTTTAAACTCTTTGCTTTTATCATTCTTTGGTCTACCAATAACATTTGAGTCAAAATTTAGCATATAAATCTTTGCTAATTTCTCTGCTTTTTTCATATGTAACTCAAATTCGGGTAAATTGTTCTCTGAAAAAGCTCTATAAGCTTTTTCCATATGATTATTAATATTTTCTGTTTTCCAAATATCAAAAAATAGCTGTTTAATATCTGCATGATGTCTACAATCCAATTCCCCAATTAGAAAATCAACAAATATATTAGTTCGAGAGTCATCTCCAAGGCACTTACGGTTACTACTAATACCCATAGCCGGAATTAAGAATTTTCTAAAATCATCAAAATCTACATGGTCTTGACTATCAGGAAATTCCATCTTATCAGTTTTGCAGCGCTCTCTTATTAGTTTATCGATGACTGTGTTAAAAGTATTAAAATCACTATTTGTGTTGAGATGTAAATGATTTAAAATACCTCTTGCTATGTTGTAATCCCATCTATTCACAACTCGAGTTTGAAGTTGTCCACCATACTGAATATTCCCACCTACAGAATTTGATTTAATCTCTCCAAAATAAAAGCCTCTATCAAAAACTTCTTTTGTAACTTCAGATATATCACCATGTTCTCTATGGAAAGTTAGCTTTTTACTAATTTCTTGATTGACTGTATCAAGTAGTAATATTTGTTCATCTACATTTGGCATCCATGTTTTATCTTTTTCAAGAAGTTTCCTATACTCTTCAATTGATTGTGAAAGGGATTTAAGCTCTATAGGCGACCCCTCTTCCAAGATCTGAGGAAGAATCTCGTTAACTTTATCGTGCCATCCAAATAATATAAAAGTTTTAAACTCCTGCTTTAGTTTCCAAAAACCATTTCTCTGATGCGAAGCAGTAGAGAAAATGGTTTTTGCTAACACTTTAGATCGATTTAGCATTTCAATATCTTTATTCTCAATTGCCTGAATAATAAGCTTGTGCACTGAGTCAATGCTGAGAGATTCTAGTTTTTTTTCAAGGGCTGTAAGTACTAAATTTATTTTATCTATCTTCTTTTGTTTATCTTCAAATCGATCTCCATACTTTTCGATTTGAGTCTTTAGGTTCTTTAGATTTTCTATGGGTGCTTGAATTTCCCAATCTGCTGCATCTTTATCTAAAACCAGTGGAAGTAATTTTGAGGTTTGATCAGATTCTAATATTACAGAAGCCTCAAGCATAGTAACCAATGCCCAGTAATCATTTGATCTTTCACCTCCTGCTTTTTCACAGGAAATATAAACCATTTCAGCAAGCTTTTGAGCCTTCTTATAGTTTTCAATATTTCCATTTTCTTCAACCAGACTTTGGGTAATAGAGTTATAAACAAGATTAATGCCTGGATACAATTCAAATCCTGTTAAAAACCCTTTTTCTAAAGTAGCCATGGAGTCTGTAAGTTGTTGAGGATCTCTGGTGGATTGGTATTCAAGTTTTTTTACTTTTCCTAATATTGCATAAACTTCTCCACTAGGATAGCCGTTATCTATAAGTCTCTGGATTTCCTGCTCGCTTCTTTCTAGGTCTCCGATTTTATTTAAAGCTACAGCGATTAATTCACGAATAATAGGAGAATCTTTAAAATCTGCATTCTTTGAGTCATCATAGAGTTCTACCATTTCCTTGAAACCACCTTGAAATTTTAAAGCATAAAAGACAGTAGCAAGCTCTTCTGATGTTAAATTCTGAATACCAATGTGTTTTATAAGTTTCTTTAGTTCTTTTATCTTATGCTGACTTGCAATTCTTTTTACTCCTTTTACGGCTTCTCCAAAAAACTTATCTGTTTCACTAGAAAATGCTTTTAAGTCTCTGAGTGTAGAGATAATAAAACTTAATTCTCTTTGAGACAGGGTGATTACATCATGGATTTTTATAAAGTTGTATAAGTTTTTTATTAGAATTGAATCTTTTTTACTATCTTTAAGCTCATCTAAAACTGTAGAGTTGGATAAAAATTCTCTTTGTAATCCACCAATTGTTTTTTCAGCTGCTAAATCGATTTTCTTAAATCTATTTTTTACTAATTTATACTCTTCTAGAAAGACTTCATTTGCTACTCGCAGTATATTTGTTTGCTGAGGAACCATTGATAACTCCAAATCATCTGGATTTTCAAGAGTTAATAACTCATATAAATTATGGCTTTGTGCAATTGAATTAGTGCTCGCCCCTTTGTTAACTAAAGAACATAGCAACTCAGGATGAGGGTGTTTGTTCTCTTTTGCTATTTCGATATCTGCTGACATTACAGATTGAGTTGCAGAAAGTAATGATGTTGGGTGTATAGGGGCAGTCATATTTATCTAAACCTTGTTTGTTTTTCAAACATAATGTTAGATAAGAGGCTTTATAATGTCTAAACTATAGACATTAAATAATTGTTTAGAAATAAAACGAATGATGAGCCTTACAATTGAGAGCTTTAGAGTCTTTTTAATGATTCTTAAATTGTTGTTTTTGTCAACAGATTGATGTTGATAAAACAATTGTCGACGAATTTATCGACAGTTTGATACAATATTAATTATGAATATTTCACCAGTTCTTAGTCAATTAGGATTTTCAAAAAATGAGACAGACGTTTTCTTAGCATTACTTGAACTTGGAGCAGCGTCTACTCAAGAAATTGCAAAAAAAGCAGGTATAAAAAGAACTACAACATATTCAATTCTTGACTCACTCCTTCAAAGAGGATTTGCTGCAAAAGCAAAAATCGATGGAAAGATGAAATTTAAAGCAGAGCCCCCAGAAAAGCTGCTTTTAACCATCTCAAATCTGCATAACCAGATTACAAAGCTAATGCCAGAGCTAATGGCTATTTATAACTCAAAACAAACTAAACCAAAAATTGTTTTTTTTGAAGGAAAAGGTGCCATTCAAAACGTCTATGAAGATACTTTAAGAGAAAGACCAAGTGAAATCTTAGAGTGGAATACCGATAGATTTTTTAAAGACTTTCCCAAAGAGTTTGATTATATTCAAAGAAGAGTACAATTAAAAATAAGAGCAAAACGAATGGCTCCTAACAATTCAATCTGGCATAAGAAGCATAAGTTGCTTGATAAGATTGAACTTTCAGAAACTGTAATAGTCTCTCATGAAAGATTCTCGCCTGAAATTGAAGTGAATATTTATAATAACAAAGTAGCTTTTATAAACTATGTAGAAAAAATGTCAGTAATTATAGAAAGTCCTTCAATTGCAAAAGCAATGAGGCAGGCTTATGAGCTTTCATGGATTGGTGCAAAAAGCATTGAGGTTAAATAGTTTTTAGTTCTTAAAAACGAAGAAAATATTAAATTTTAAGACTTAATTAAGCAAATTTAATCAAATACACTTGAAGGTTAAGTTTTTAATGTGGCACGATCAGATTTATTAGAGCCTTTATATTTAAGAAAGTAATAATTGATGCCAATAGATTTAACTACTATCCCATTATTAAAATATTTAAGAGAAAGACGTGAATCATCTGTTCGACTTCAAGATGTAGTTCCTAACTTTAGAATATTTAACCGCTGTAATTCTAGATTGCCTTCAAAACTCAATGTAAGAACTACTTCAGCAGAAAATATATTTCAGTCAAGAAGGTTTCTTGATATGGGAACTTATTCAAGGCTTGCATTAAATGTTATCAATGATTTGTATCAAAAAAATCCTCAAGTAATGGATCTTGAGTTAGCTGCTATAAAATTACATGAAGAGGTTATAGCTAAGTACAAGCATTGTATACATAAATCTTATTGTGTTGAATATCCTAAACTTCCAGTTAGAACAAGAGCGTTTTATAGAGAACTAGTTAGGTGTACGGCAAGCTATGTTGATGAGGCTGAAGGATTAAATATAAGACGATTCAACAGGTTTGAAGAGTTAGAAAAATGTAAATTAGAAATTGAAGCAATTAAGGATGGGTTAGAAATCCTAAAAAAAATTATAGAAAAAAACGAACAAAATAAGGTATTAAAAGAAGGAGAGCTTGCTAATTATGATGCACAAATAAAAAAGTTAGAGTTAGAGCTAAAGAAATTAGAAGATAAAAGAAGCTCCTACATATGTGGAATTGCATTGGATCAACCTATGCCTTTGCCTGATGGTTATAATCCAGGGATATATCTTGAGATGTTGGAGAAATATTTAGAGTGTAAATTATCTAAGATAATGTTTGCTGCCCCTCATGAACCAGATAGAGCGGGTTATAAATCAGGGGAGAGTTTTGAAAGTAAAAATGGAATACCACTTATTGTGGAAACTATAGAAGGTCATGATAATTTTGATTTTGAACTTTATTCTAAGCAAATGAAACACTTATGGTCTGTATATGAAAATGCCGGAAAGCGTTTAGACTATACTTTTTTACCAGATAAAGACAAAATAAATACTCCATTGCACCAAGTTACTAAATTAGTATTTTTTCCTTGTATAGATAGGTATATTCCTGTATTTGAGGGAATTATGGAAGCTAAAAGTTCTACCGGAAAGTTTTTACAATTAATTAGATCATTAGATAAGTCTGTTACTTCTGATCAGGTGGCTTTTCAAATAGGACCAAATCATGGAGCTATTACAACTTTATTAGCTAGAATGTTTGGGAAAGTGGTTGCTGTTGATATTCAAGAAAAAGCATGTGAAAATACAGAACTTACATTGAGTTTAGAACCAGAGGATGTAAGAAAGAAAGTTGAAGTACACTGTGATGACATGGCATATCTCTTACGGCATGCAAAAAAGCATGGGAAATGCAGCTTATTGATTTTTAACAATCCAATTTTTAGAGGAAAAGAAGAAGAAGATCGTGATGGACAAGCCGGGGAAAACTTTGAATTAGCAAAGAGGGCAATAAAACTTTTACCAGAGTTGTTAGAAAAAGATGGTAAGGCTTTTTTTCTTGTTGGTATTCCAGAAGATGAAGAAGGAAAAAGAAACCTTTGGACATTGAGAAAATTAAAAGACTTTATGGCAGAGGAGTTACCTGGATGGAACATTGATATAGCAGATGATACTAGAATTGAGTATGATGGTCATGGTAAAGGAAGATATGCTGTAGTACAAATCTCTCCTCCTGAAAAGCAAAATTTTGTTGTTAAATCTTTGCTATGTAACAGAAATAGAGTAGAAGAAAGTCATATGTTTCAACACAAATTACTTCTCCTACGTGAGAAATCTTTATCATAAAATCTTTCCAGATAATGAGAACAGGATAAAAAACTGATAACTGACTTGTATATTTAACAATATTTTTTAAAAAGAGCAATGAAAGGCTTATAGGGATGTGAATCTCCTCCTATTCTTTCATAGTTGGATGCTGAAAACCCTGATTTCCTGAAAAAATTAAGCCAGTCTTTCATGGAAGCATAACTTCCGGGAATTGGAACATCAGGGTATGGGGTGTAAACCTCATATAACATTTGGTCCATAATAAGTTGAAAAAGTTTATCCTTATTTGTTTCAGAGTCAAAATCTCTTAAAATCACGTGCCCACCGGGTTTTAAGATCCTATAAGCTTCATCAATTAACTCTTTAGGGTTATCTGAATGATGTAAGACTGCAAATATAGTAATTAGATCTTGTGAATTATCTTCTAATGGCAATCTCCTTCCGTCAAATTTTGTTAGAACAAATTCTTTTTCTACATCTGGTCTTACAAAAACTTCAAGCCCGGTAACATCTTGTCTAGGTATTCTAAACTCTGTTTTTAGAGCAGTTATAATCTGACCATCTCCACATCCTATATCTGTAACCTTGGTTACAGATATTCCATTTAATATTTTTCTGACTTCATCAATTCGGCTTTTTACCCTTCCTTCTCTTTCCATTGCAAAGGCTTCTGTTAATGCCCCATTTTGTTGTATTAAATTTGCAAAGTACTCCCTTAATATAGGGTATATCTGATTATCTGGTATTTTTTCATCACTACAAATTTCTATAACCTTATTTAAAAATCCATGACCAAGTTCAGGAACATGCTTAAAGTTGCCATCTATTATTGATCGCTCAATTAAATCTCTTATTACTGGATTCTTTAATCCGAACCTTAATGCAAATCCTGATTCTTGAATACATTTTTTGTATATTTCGGGAGATATTTGTTCAGAAATATAAGAGGTATCTTTAACAGCTCCTAGAACTTCTTTTACAGTAAATGTTGTTACTTTAAACATAGTTTTATATTCAACCTATTTTTTACCAGTTCTAGAGCACAAAAGTTTTTGTTCTTGTGCTCTAGTTAGGCAATTTAGCTATTATTTTGTAAGCAACAGTTGTCTAACAGCTTGAACTGATGGTGCAAACACATTGTTGTTTGTACCATTAATTCCTCTGTGAGCCTCAAAAATAGAAAAGTCTTTTCTTTTTTCTACTTCACTAATCGAAGAATATTGTAGCTTAGCTTTAGGTTGCCAGTCATTATGAGTAGCCCAGAGAACATAATATGCAGGTCCTAGGTTTTCTTCCTTAATAACTCCGGTTTCTAAAGCAGCAAGAGCTATTGAAGAATCTGCAACTGCATCAAATTGATGACCACTTTGTACTTTTAGGATTTCTTGGCTTAATAATCCTGAATAAACTGTTTCTGATTTAAGGGTACTGCTGTTAATAGTTTGCCCAGCATCAGCCATAGCAGTTCTATATTCTTCCAGTACTCCAAATCGATTCATTAACTCTACCCATTCCATAGCCTGGTTGTTGAAAATCTTTTTCTTAGTATCTTTTGCAGATATAAGTGCTTCTAAACCAGTAGCATCTCCATTTGGCTTGCCAAAAAAAGCAAGAAACTCTTGTGCTTTGCCGGAAAGAATTTCACTGGGAGTAATAAAAATCTTTCCATTGCCAACAGATTGTCCACCAATATAGTCATTAACCTTTTTTTGACCAGCTTCAGTTAATAACACTTTTAATTGATCTGCATTTGATTTAGTTAATACTCTTGGATCTACAAAGAATGAAGACTCTTTTTCTATAAGTGGCTTATCATTCTCAGTAAAATAAGCATCATGTGTAGCCTGTGCTAAGACCATAGATTTTTCTGGATTACTTGCTAATCCACCTTTTGCAGCAGTAAAAAGAGGAGCTAATACTTCTTTAGCTATTTCTAATGCTCCCTTTTGACTAAGATCAACATCAGTTGTTATTGATCTTAGAAAATCAGCAGGCGTGGCAGTTCCTTCACTAAGCTGTCCATGGAAGCCTGCTCCTGCTACTCCAGTAGACGCCGTTGGTTGAATATCCATTTATTTATCTCCTTTTTGTTTATTTTTCAAACAAAATAGTAGATAAATAGAAATGTAGTGTCTATAAAATGGACATTAAATGATTCTTTAGAAATAAAACAATTATCTTATCTCCAGAAATAAGCTCAACTGCTTATAATAAATAAAATTAATGTTGTCTAAAATCTAGACAAATATTTAAGATACAAGATAATGTTGACAAAATAATCGACACATATATGATCTAGGCGGCAAGAGCTTGAGAAAATAGGATAATGAAAGTGCTACGTAACTTTAGAGGAATACTATATTTGTAAAGGGCTCAATGGTTTCAGAAATAATAATTTCTTGTTAGTGCAGTTACTTACAAAGAAAGAGCAACTATGATGAAATCATTTACTAGAATTATGGGATTTATCCTTTTACGTATTGGAGTTCAATATATTGTTAATGGTGTAATGCCGCTTTTAAAGATAGCATTTCATGGTTAACTAACAATCTTTTGCACAAGTTTTATCAACGTCTTTTTCTTCTGAGCTTCTGTCTCTTTTATCAGTTAATATAACTTCTGCTGATCTGTGTGGATTAAAAACAACTGGAATTAATTTCATATATCCTCCCTATGCAATATACTCATTTTACAAATTCTTCTTCATTCTTACATGCTCATTTTGAAAGAATTTTGTAAGTAATTCTTTACAAGAGAGCTTCAGACATAGCTTTTTTGCCTAATTCTAACGCTTCATTTATCTTAGAAATATCTTTCCCACCAGCCTGAGCAAAATCATCTCGTCCGCCACCTTTACCACCGGTTACTTCTGCAATTTTATTTACAAGCTCTTTTGCTTTAATGTTTTTTTGAATTAAGTCTTTTGTAACACCTGCAAAAAATGTTAATTTATTTTCTTCCGTTAAATCAGTAATGATAAAAATAGAATTTAAATCTGCTTTAATTTTGTTCTCAATATAGGTTTTAATTGCATTTGAGCCGTAATTCCCGGGCTCTGAAATGAACATATAAACCCCATTTGATAGTTTTTGTATTTTCTCTTCTTGTGACTTTAACTTCTCAATGTTTTGATTGGCTTCAAGTTTTAAAACCACTTTTTCAGCTTGTGAGATCTTCTCCTGAAGATTAGTTGTTTCTTTAATCTCATTTGTTGCATTTAGTTTAATAAGCTTTTCATGAAGCTTTTTGTATTTTTCCTCAAGTTCTTTATTCTTGGCTTCATTTTCTTCCTCAAGCTTTTTAAGATATTCCTTTAAAACTTCACCAGCAACTGCTTCTATTCTCCTTGTGCCGGCAGCTATAGAGCTTTCTTTCACTATCTTAAAACCACCTATTTCTGATGTGTTCTTTACATGTGTGCCACCACAGAGTTCTACACTCGCTAAATCTTTTTCATCTCCCATTTTGATTACACGTACTATATCCCCATACTTATCCCCAAAAAATGCAAGTGCTCCGGTTTTAATAGCGTTGTCAAATGACATTTCTTTTATTTCTACGGGAAGTTTTTTTTGAATCCAGGTGTTTACCATATCTTCAATCTTTTTAATTTCTTCTGGTTTTGCCCCGCGATCCAAAGTAAAGTCAAACCTGGTTCTTTCAGGATTTACTTCTGAGCCTGCTTGCTGGAGAGCTTCACCAAATGTTTTTCTTAAAGCTGAGTGCATAAGATGAGTGACACTGTGGTGATGTTTTGTACGGTTACGTTTAAATAAATCAATTATGCAAGAAACCTTATCACCAACCTTTATTTCTCCGGATTTTATACTCACCAAATGACTAAAAAGTCCTTCATGTCTTTGCGTATCAAGAACTAGTATTGAGTATTGAGTATTGAGTATTGAAATAGTGCCTGTATCTCCTACTTGTCCACCAGATTCAGCATAAAAAACTGTCTGGTCTAAGATTACCTCTCCTTTTTCTCCTTCTTTTATTTTTTCAATTCTTTCACCTTTTGAATTCAATATAGTAAGAATCTTTGCTTCACATTGTTCCTGTGAATAGCCTATAAACTTTGTCTGTCCAAATTCTTTTAATAAATCCCCGTAAACTTTTTTGTCTGTAAGTTTTACTGAAAAAATATCTTTGTTTGATACTTCTGAATGCTTTTCTTTTGCCTGTTCAAAGCCTTTTAAATCAATATTTTTATCTTTTTCTTTTGCAATATCTGTGGTGAGTTCAAGAGGAAAACCATATGTAGAGTATAAATTAAAAACTTCCTCTCCTGGAATAGTCTGTCCTGATTTTGATAGTAGTTCATCTAGATAAACCAATCCTCTTTCTATTGTTTCTCCGAATCTTTCTTCTTCTTGTTTTGTAGCTTCGCAGATTACATTTAAATTCTTTAAAAGTTCAGGATAAAAATCTGAGTAATTATCACTTACTATTTTTGGAAGTTTATGTAGAAATGATTCTTTAATGCCTAATAGCCAACCAAACCTTGCAGCTCTTCTGATGAGCATACGAAGTACATAGCCACGCCCTAAATTACTGGGTCTTACACCATCAGCTATTAAGAAACTTATGCATCTTATATGATCTGTAATTATTTTTAAACTTAAATCTGAGCGATCATTTTTCTTATATGGTGTTTTTGTGATTTCTGAAACGTTATCTAAAACTGGTTTTAATAAATCTGTTTCGAATGTATTTGGTTTATTTTGTAAAATGAGTGCGATTCTCTCAAGCCCTGCTCCTGTATCAATATTTTTCTTTGTAAGGGGTTTAAACTTTTCCTCTTCGTCTTTTTCAAGCTGCATAAAGACAAGGTTCCAGATTTCAAGAAATCTTTCATCTGGATCTATAAAACTATCTCCTCTATCAAAGTAAATCTCAGAGCACGGTCCGCATGGTCCAGTTGGTCCTGGTGGTCCCCAGAAAACATCTTTTCTTCCCATTTTCTTGATTTTATTTTCATCAAGTCCAAGCTTTTTCCAGATTTCATATGCTTCAGAATCAAAAGGGGTAATTTCATCTCCAGCAAAGACTGAAACAATTAATTTTTCTTTTGGCAGTTCTAAAACCCTTGTTACATAATCCCATGCCCATGGGATTACTTCAGCTTTAAAATAATCTCCAAAACTAAAATTGCCAAGCATTTCAAAGAAAGAATGATGCCTTGAGGTTCTTCCTATATTTTCTAAGTCAGAATCTTTTCCACCAACGCGAGCACATTTCTGAATGGTAACAGCTCTTTTAAATTCTGATTCTTTTAATCCAAGAAAATAAGGGACAAACTGAACCATGCCAGCACCAGTTAGAAGAAGAGTTGGATTGTCAGGGATTAATGAGCTGCTTTGAACATGCTTGTGACCATGCTCTTTAGAGAAGAAATCAATCCAGGATTGACGAATTTGTTTTGAAGTAATTAAAGACATACAGGATTATTATAATCGAAACACGTCATTGGAACTTATCTCAAAAGTGCCTTTATGGGAATATAGCATTTTTCTGACAAAATGGGCTTACATAAACGAATCCCATACCCAAAGCGAAACGTTGGAAGCACCAAGCGTACAAGTGTAGCGAAGGGTATGGGTGAGAAAAAAAAGTAAGCCCATGACAGGTCACGAATTCAACTCTTCAAATAATCTTTCAATCATGCTCTTATCTTTTTTGCCAATTTTAGACTCTACTCCACTATTTACATCAATACCAAATGGTTTTACCCGTTTAGCAGCACTATGTATATTGAATGGATTTAATCCACCAGCAAGAATTACTGGAAGCCTTGTTTTTGAAACTATTTCTTGAGCAATATTCCAGTCAGATGGTTTTCCTGTCCCCCCCATTTGGTTCTTTCTGTCATAAGAGTCCAGTAAAAAACAATCACAGACTTTTTTATATGCATTGAGCTGATTTGCTGAAGCTTCTTTTGTAGGAAGTGCCTTTATGATTTTTAAAAACTTATTAAATCTTTTTAAGTCATTGCAATATGAAACAGTTTCATTCCCATGTAGTTGTAGGGTGTTTACTCCAAGAGTAGATGCAGTGTAAATTACTTCACTTAGTTTCTCATCTTCAAAAATTAAAACAGGCTCAACAAGTGGTGGTAGTTTACTAAGAATTTCTTTTGCTGTTTTTAAGTTTATTTTTCGTTTAGATCTTTTTACAAAATTAAGTCCAATTGCATGAATTGGAAATGAACAAACCATTCTCGCATCATATACTGAGGTTATTCCACATATTTTTATTCTTAAATTTTGCATTTGTTAGTTGTAAAAGCAATTAAATTAACTAGCATTGGTCATAGACAGAAGTTATTTGCAATAGGTTTCCTTATATAAGCCCGTCAATTGCATTAATAGTAACAGTCTTTTCTTGTAGGTTTACTTCAGGAACCAGTTCATCTGCAAAGGGCACCATAATTTCTTTGCCATTTTCATCCTTAATTACAAGGATGTCGTTTCCACCTCTTATGACATGGTCTATTTTTCCAACCAAATCACCATTGCTGGTATAAGCAGTAAGGCCTTCTAAGTCATGATACAAATACTCATTTTCTTGTAACTCAATAAAATCAAAATTTGGAAGATAAACA
>JAHFBE010000079.1 GCA_023250205.1 Candidatus Melainabacteria bacterium
TCAAACTTCTTACCTGCCGCTTGCTGAGTTTCTGTCCAAAGTTCTGAAATAATTTTTTTTGGAAAAGGTGAATCTACATCTGTATAAGGAGGGTAAAAATAAATACGTCCATTTTCTCTGCTTATCATCATAAGTGGACCATCATCTAATGTTCGCTCAGTATCATTTGGATGTTTTAAGAAAACCTTAAATGTATCACCAACGCCAAACATATTGCTATGAGAACAAAACCTGATATCTTTAGAAGTATAACTAAGTTTTTTTCTACCAAGTGCTCGTCGAATAAGTGAACCAGGCCAAAACCTAGAAGGATCATAATATAGTGTAAAATCTTTTACCAAACCAGGTTCATCGTAATCTCTACATGGTGCCAGAGTTATATTTATATCTAGCCCTGTTATTGTTAAAGTATATTTAACATCTGAATTGGTGGAAAATGCTGGCAATTGCTCACGAGGAACACGTTGTTTAATTGGTCTATTTAGATTTAACCCACTAGGTATTGTTATCATTTTAATAGTTTTTATATTATACATTGAGGCAAAGATTAAACTAGGTTTGAAGTAACTAAGGCTATATTTTGTTAAAATAAAAAAATATTACTATGAGCATTGGAATTCAGACTGATTTAAGAGTTAATTTATATCCTAAAAGCTATTCTAGGTCTGTAATTGCTATGAGAAGTATGACTTCAGCAATAAAAAGAGGTTTTACAGGAAGGGTTTCATATAGCGATAAGTTTTCTCAAATGAAACATTGTGGCTTTGTGCCAGTTACAGCGGATTGTGATACTGTCTACTGTCCAGAAACAAAAAAAGTATTTGTTGGTTTTGGAAAAGCTGTAGTTTCAAATTCTAATGTTTTGTTGGCAACTGATACACTCAATTCATGTGCTGCGCTTAAATTATTTGATCCTACAACTTCTCTTCAATATCTTATACATTCATATCCTGCTACAGAGGTAACAGATATAGAAATATCATTGCTTGAAACTAGTCTTTTAGGTATGTCTTTAGTAGATGCTGAATTTGAAATGATGCCTGGCTGGACTTTATATGAAAAAGCGCCAAGTAGACTCTTAGAAGCATTACATAGAATTAATCCTGCTTTTGTTAATAAAGTAGTGCTTGTTCGGGATATGACTAAACATAAAACAGAAGGACAAGCATTGATTGTAAAACAAGGTAAAACATTTAGATATCCTGGTTCCTTAGAATTAAATTTTAATTCCAAACTCAGTAAAGAATCTACTTTAGAGGAAGATGGATTTGTACAAGTTTTGTAAATTAATTTAGTTACAATACTGTAAAGAAAAACTCCTAATCAACCTTTAATTTTTCAAACTCAACCTTTAGTGCATCTGCGCTGAGAGCATTTCCTGTCATGTGTTTTACCATCTCAAACCAGGGATATGATTCACCTACATCTCTGTATTTTCTCAGGAAATTACCAGATTCCAGGCTGAATATTCCCCGGTCTCCAGCTAACTCATTTATTTTTGCAGCCTGTTGAGCTCTTACAAGCTGACCAAGAAAGTAACTTTGATAATAAACAGGGGATGCTGCAAAGTGAATTTTATAAGTCCAGTCTGGTTCATTTCTATCACTTGGAATCTTAATACCTAAATATTCGTATGATTTTTCAGCCCAGAGTTTATTAACCTTATCCAATGTCAACTCATTATCGTTCATGCGATACAGCTCTCTCTCAAAATCAGGAATCAATAAATAATTATGGAAAAAGGTAACTAATAGTTGTGCCAGCTTGTATTGATCGCCTTTAGTTAAGAAAGTATCTATTACACCGGCATCAAATTTCATAACTTCTTTTAGCCAGTGAGCATTATACATAAGATCTTCCATCATCATTGCATCAGCTTCAGTAATAATGGTATCTAAATCTCTAAATGAATTTGGTAAGCCTGGGTGTACAAAAGAGGACCCTACTCCATGCCCCATAACTTCATGACACTCTGTTGAAACAGTTTCTCCCATATCGTTTTGAAAATTGGGATCAATATCTCCAATAGATCGTATATCACCAGGAGTTTTTAATGAAAATAAATACCACCATGGATTTTTACCTGGTCTTGGGAAAAGGTCGCTTTTATCTACTATGTCATCAACGTTTGTTCCAATTAGTCTGCCACTTTCTTTTAAAATGGGACGTGGGTCTATGCCTTTAAAATATGGATCAGGTGAAAACTTCATAACATCATCAAGTATGTTTGGAAATCTAACACCACCCTGAAAATATGGAGACCTGGCATCTGCCTCTGAAATACCATAACGTTTCATACAGGCTAAATCCATTTTACTTCTCAGCCTGTCATAGATTGGTTTTAGAGCCTTTGTAACTTGTTCTCTTAATTGTATGAGTTCATCTTCATTTATTTCCTGTCTTGATAGCTGATAGGAATAATAGTTAGGACTGCCTGCTTTTTTTGCAAGCTGATTTCTTAACTTTACTACTTCTAGAATTTCCTCTGCTACTGTAGGGCCTTGACCTTGAAATCTATGATTTCCAATGCTTAGCTTGGCTTTGACCAGCTCTATTGCACTATTAGGATTAGTACTTTCTTTAATCATTTGATCTAGCTTTGAATCTGTGAGTTCTTCACCTCCAACTATTGGAGCAAAATCACCATACATCATTTCCAGCCTGGTTGTTCTTCTTATAATTTCTTCTTGAAGAACCGGATCAATATTATATTCAGAAAAATCTGGATATAATAACTCAACTTGTCTTCTTAAAAAAAGATCTGATATTCTGCCTCTTTCACCGTATATAGAAACTAACTTGCTGGCACGGCTGGGCTCAATTTTAAAATCTAAAAGTGCTTTGTCAGCACGATTTTTAGCTTCTTCATATTTACTCTGCATTTCCTCAAGTCTTCTTTTAAAAGTAGCATCATCAGTTTCATCAGGTCTTCTTGTACTTAATTCTTTTCCACCTAATGTATACATGTCCCATAATGCATATCCAGCTACTTCATTGAGTCTACTTAACTCAGCTCCTTCTGTAGATATAAATTGAACTGCAGCACTTTCTGTGTCGTTTAAATTTTGACTAGAAACTTTTTTAAGTTGAGCAATTATTTCTGCAGCACTTTTAAACCCGGAATTAACAGTAATTGGATTCATGTTTTCCATCCTCAATGCAAATTTTAAATATTGAGATATAGTCTAACAAATCTTACGTTTAATTAGTAGAGGTTTAATAACTTATTTTAAGGAGACTGCTTTTTTCCCACTGATTGATTGAAAACCGTCCATTATAAACGAGGGTAATTTATCTTTTGTTATATGTGCACCATATCCTCTTGTTGGTAATGTAGGTCCCTGTATCAAGAAACGTTCTGGCA